>VBPX01000021.1 GCA_005877075.1 Nitrososphaerota archaeon
TCGCTAATATCTGGAAGTATTGCTACTGGCATTTAATTCACTTAAATCAGAAGTAAAGTCGAAACTATTTAAACACTGTGCTATTTTATAACACCGATATAAATTTACGAATTGCATGAAGTGGATATTACGAAATATAAAAACAAAAGCTACAAATTATATTTTACAACAATTTTACAGGTGGTACGTAAAATCATTGTACTTATTCCAGTTATTATTGGAAGTATAATACTGGGTATTTTGGGTTTAACATTTATTCCAGAGGGAATAAAAAATAGGAATTTAGACTTTTCAAAAGGAACAATAGTTATAAACAATCATGCGATAAGAGTTGAAATTGCTGAAACTCCAGCTGAACGACAAAGATGGTTAACTTTTAGAACTGAAAAACTACCATTTACTTCAGCATTACTTCTTGTTTATGATAAATCTGATTTGTATTCTTTATGGCTTTTGAACATACAATTCAATTTGGATTTGATTTGGTTTGATAATGCTGGCAATATTGTTTATATGATAAAAGATGCAGTACCGTGTAGTAATACTTTAGACGCTGCTCAATGTACATATAAGAATACAATACCATCAAAATATATTCTTGCGACAACATCAGGATTCATCAATTATCATAATATCACAAAAGATTCAAAAGTAAAAGTAGTTTCAATCTAAATTTCATGTATGTTGGAATTTAGAATTCATTAAAGTGTAATCATTTAGCGATATTGCGAAAATCTAGATATGTTTGCTTTATTTCCTCAATTGAAGCTTCATCCTCAAGGGTGCTTGTATCACCAATTATTTCAGAATCAGTTATTATTGATTTTAGTAATCTTCTCATTATTTTTCCACTTCTAGTTTTAGGCAATTTATTGGTGAAGTAAATTTCATTTGGAGTAGCGATTGGTCCGACAGTCCTTCGAATATGATTGATAAGATCCATTTTTAATTCTGAAGATTCTGTATATCCAGTTTTAAGAACTAGGAATGCAACTATTGCTTCCCCTTTTTCTTTATCAGGCTTGCTGATTACGGCTGCTTCGGCTATTGCCTTGAAGGATATAAAGGCGCTTTCTAATTCCATACTACCAAGTCGATGTCCAGCAATTTTGAGTACATCATCAGATCTTCCTAGTAACCAAATATAGTTATCTTGATCCATAAATGCAAAATCACCAGAATAATAAAGTCCTTGAAATTTATTCCAGTATGTATTAATATATTTATTATCATTATTCCATAGTGTCATTAGCATTCCGGGCCATGGTCTTTTAATGACCAAATAACCTTTATTATTAGCATTTACATCGATCCCTTTTTCATCCACTATTCCAATATCTATTCCCGGTACTGGAAATGTTGCTGATCCTGGTTTCATTGGTATTGTATCAATGCCTAGACATTCACTTATCATAATTCCACCTGTTTCGGTTTGCCACCATGTATCAATAATTGGACACTTTTCTTTTCCGATTGATCTAAAATACCATAACCAAACCTCAGGGTTTATTGCTTCACCCACAGTGCCTAAAAGACGCAATGAAGATAAATCAAAATTGTTAGGAATTGATAAGTCGTATTTCATGTATATACGCAGTGCTGTAGGAGTTGTGTATAGAATTGTGGCTCTATGTTTTTCGACTAATGCCCAATATCTATCAGGTGTGGGGAAATCTGGTGTTCCCTCATAGATAACACTTGTCACACCATGTAATAGAGGTGCATACACCATGTAACTATGACCCGTAACCCATCCAATATCTGCAGTGCATAAAAAAATGTCCTCGTTTGTGTAATCAAATGCCCATTTTGCCGTTGCATAAATATGTGTAAGATATCCACCGGTACTATGAAGCACTCCTTTTGGTTTTCCAGTAGTTCCGGAGGTATACAAAATGTAAAGTGGGTGGGTACTTTCTACAAATTCAGGTTGGCAGAAGGATTTTGCTTTTTCGATCAATTCATGCCACAAAAGGTCTTTCTTGTTCATCCTAATTTCAGCTGTTCCTCTTTTAAGAACAATTACATTTTCTATAGATGGAGTCGATGTTGTTGCGCTATCAACTATTTTTTTTAGTTCAAGTATCTTTCCACGTCTTATTCCTTCATCAGCAGTTATAATCAGTTTAGATTTTGAATCATTTATACGATCGGTTAATGCCTTCGAGCTGAATCCAGAAAAAACAACAATATGTATAGCTCCTAATCTACTGCAGGCCAACATAGCAATAGGCAATTCGGGAATCATTGGAAGGTAAATTGTAACTCGATCGCCTTTTTTTACTCCCAAGCTACGTAAAGCATTTGCTAATTTATTTACTTCAAGATACAATTGATTAAAAGTATGAGTTCGAACATCTCCTGATTCACTTTCCCATATAAAGGCCGCTTTATTTTTAGTTGTAGTATTGATGTGTTTATCAAGACAATTTACAGATGTGTTAAGTACCCCGCCTAAAAACCACTTTGCAAATGGTGGATTCCAATCAAGAATTTTATCCCATTTTTTACTCCATATCAAATTGTTTGCTTGTTGAGCCCAAAACTCCTCTATATTTTCAAGTGCTTTATTTCTTATTTCTTGCAATTTTTTTCCTTGGAGATTTATTTCTAGCTTCTCTTCATTTAATTTTGCTGTTGAGCTTTTTCTTTCAATCATTTAAATGTCTAATTTGATACTTTTTGCATTAAAAAGATTATGCGCACAAGATTGTATTGTTTTGATTAAATCATGTATAGTCTAGGTAGAAATGAAGATGAATAGCCATGATTTTTACATAGAATGTGTCGGGCTGGTATGGATTCATTGATGAAAAAAATAAATCTATGGTATTGAACAAATGAAATGTTGGTAGAATGGAATGAAGAGATTAAAGCTCACTTAATGTGGATTTGGGGAGGAGACGACGGCTTTATGAAGAGGAAAAAGGAAGGAATGCTTGTTGTAACCCAAAAAAGACTGATATTTATAACAAAGACCAACATGTCATATAGAATTCATCAAGTACATTCGGACCGACAGCTTTTGCGATTTAAGGAGAATAAAGAGGTTTTTTTACCGGTAGAGGGATATGGTATTACCGAATTGAGGAATGATATTGAAAAAAGTGATGAAAATATTGTGTTGCCTTTTTCTCAAATTTCAGATATATACTTTCTTGAGAAAAGATGGGGTACGAATCTAAAGGTTAAAGTCAATATTGATAATAAACTAAAAAATTATAGTTTTGCAATTGTAAAAAGTTGGGTGAAATATCCTGCAAAGGATCCATTACAATTTCATCATATGGATTGGAATCCTATCATCACATTATTCAAAATGGCGTAAGGATATCTTTAATTTCGGTGTTTTAAAAAGTAATTTAACCGTAATAACAAGAAAGTAAAATATAGACAAGTATTATACCAAGTTATGTGACGGAAAATAAAAACAAAGGTAAGAAATTATTTCTTGTAGGGGTCGGCCCAGGTTCGCCAAAATATTTGACAGATTTAGTAAAAGAAGTAATAATAAGATCCAAGTATTTGATAGGTTATAAATATACTTTAGGAATTATAAAAGATTTGATTGTTCATGATTTTCATCAGGTTTATGAAGTAACCATGAAGAATCAGGACGAAATTTATAATGAGGTATACAAAAAAATGCAACATGATGAGTTTTGTACTATTCCATTTACTGGTGATGTAAATTTTTCAGAGTCTGAAGTTGTTGATAGATTATTGGAAATTTTTGGTAATGATAATGTAGAATTAGTGCCGGGGATAAGCTCTATTCAGGTTGCTGCTTCAGAATCAAAGGTTCCACTAGATAAAACAAGAGTACTTAGTTTTCATGTTACTGATGATATAGAAGACAAGAAGAGCGAATTGGTTGATGCAATACAGCATGAGAAGAGTGTGATTTTGGTTCCAAGGCCTTGGAATAATAACGTAACAAAGAATTTTATGCAATCAGATATTGCGTTCTACCTTAAAAATAAGGGAATAGATACTTCTCATTTAAAAGTTTGGGTTTTTGAATTTTTAACTACTGTTGAAGAGAGGGTATTTAGGGGTAAATTGAATGAATTGGAGAATATGGATTTTAGTCCAATGTCGGTTACGGTTATTGATCAAGTTAAACGCAGAACATATTTGGATTTTGAATGACAGAAATTATAGCTTGTAGTCTTAATATATAGATGATATTTTATTTTTTGTGATGTTTTATTAGAATCTAGTATATTATTTTAGGAAATTCATGTTTCCCGACTGTCTTATTAGACCCCACTCGATTATAGCACTAATAAATAATATTATTGCTACAACCCCAATCTCAAAACTAGTATGTATAATATTTTCTTTTATGTTTGTTCTTTTCAGGATCTGAATTAACAGCAAATAACTTCTTGAGATCGCTATTCCGTATGAAATTAGCTCCATTATTCCAAATATTGTTAAAAAAACAAGTAATGGTGGAAGTTGGATTGGTAAATCTTGTGTTATGATCATAAAGATGTTACCGGTACTAAATCCTGAAAAGAGACCAAATGCAATTCCAACTCCGGGAATAAACATCAAAGTTGATATGAGAAAGTTATTGATGAAAATCCCTGTGCTATCAATATTTTTGATTTTTTTTTGAAACTGTTCTTTCAAAAGCGTGGCGGTAGTTTTGTCAAATGAGATTGTAGTGCCAATAAGAAAAAAGATCAAAAACAGAAAAATACCAATGGTAAGGTAAAGAAACCTTTTTTTAAAGTTGTACCTGTACATGTATCTTAAACATAATATTTGCTTTTAATAATTTATGCATAAACAAAACGTTTTTAGCATTTATGATTGTTCTGTTCAATAACAAAACTTGGATTCACTTTCTGTTGCATTGATTTATGCGATAAATAAGGGTTATCAAGTTCATCCGGATGCTTTTGCCTTTCTTAAATCTCTTGATTGTGATGTCGAAAAAATAGTCAAAACTATAGTTGAAGCTAAAAATAAATTTAGAAAAAAATCTCCAATATTAATTGAGGATATAAAAAATGTGATTTCTGGAAGGGATAATCAAAATGATCAAATTGTGACGATAGATACAGAGAACAATAATGAAGGTTATAAAATTATTTTTGATCCTACATACAAGATAAACGCAGAAGATAAAAAGGAGTTTTCTAATCTATTTGATAGTCGATATAGAAAAACTCTGAAAATATTATCAATACGTTCGGAGAGTAGACAGATAAAAAAAATAAAAGATATTAAGGATCTTAGGAATAAATCTAGATTTAATTCTCTAGATAGTAAAAATGGAAGAGATAAGCTAAACGATTCTGTTTTTGTAGCAGGTTTGATAATGTCTAAAAGAAATAGAAAAAATGATGTAGAGTTGGTGATCGATGATACTAGTGGCAGTATCCCTGCAATTTGCAAAAATAAGGAGTTAATTAATCAAGCCTCAACGCTAGTTTTGGATCAGATGTTAATGTTAGAAATTTCATTTAATAATAAAAATTTAAATGATTTTATTGTAAAAGATATTATTAATCCTGACATTCCAGAGCATGTTGCATCCAAATCTGGGTCAGAGTCATATGCCGTTCTCATTTCAGATTTGCATGTGGGCAGTAAATATTTCATGGAAAAGGAGTTCAATGACTTTCTAAATTGGCTATCATCAAATGATGAAATAGTAAACAAAATTAAATTTGTCTGTATAGCAGGTGACTTAGTTGATGGGATTGGAATCTATCCCAATCAAGACAAGGAATTAATTGACATAAACAGTAATATGCAAATGTCATATGCAGCATTCTTACTACAAAAAATTCCTAAAAGGATGCATGTTTTTTTGATTCCAGGAAATCACGATCCAGGAAGAAGAGCTTTACCACAGACGGCTTTAACAGGCTTACGTGAATTCCAACCGCTGGAAAATTTTAGCATTATGGGTAATCCCTCTGTTATCGAATTGAACAAAGTAAAGTTATTGATGTTTCATGGTCAAAGTTTGGATGATGTTATTGCTACAGTCCCTGGATTGAGCTATTCAAAACCGGTAGAGGCGATGAAAATTTTACTGAAATCGAGGCATTTATCACCGATATATGGTAATCGTACACCGATCGCTCCAGAATTCGAAGATATGTTGGTTATAGATGATGTGCCGGATATTTTTCATGCGGGACATGTACATATCACTGAAGTCGGAAGATACAAAGGTACACTAATTGTAAACTCTGGTGCATGGCAAAAGCAGACAAAATTTCAACAAACCATGGGCATTAGTCCAACTCCCGGAATATCTATAATAGTTAATCTGGCTACTCTTCAATCTTTTAAAAAGGATTTCAATTGCTAATGTCCTTAATAAAAGATGACAAAAGTGGATCGTTTTTAACGACTTCTTTTACAGATGAGATATGAATATGTAGTTTTATTCGTTGTGTTCTACCATAGCGACCTTGATTGATTATGTTGGTTGTTATTAATCCTAGCTGGTCCAGCTCTCCGACTATTTGTGTCATTCTTCTTTGTGTTAGAGGTTCTTGTTCAAGTCTTGAGCAAAAATATTGATATATACCATAGATTTCTCCAGTGCTACCGTTTTTAGATTTGATTATTGAAAGTATGACTATTTTTGTGTGTAATGTTGAATTGGTCAAAATTTCAAAATTCGTGTCACTATCTATCTTTTGTTGGGCGCTTCTTATATGATCTTCAGTTATTTTCTTTGTCATAGATCTTTCTGCAATTTCTGCTGCAACTCTTAGAAGGTCTATGGCCTTCCGAGCATCACCTGTTTCTCTTCCTGCAATTGCAGCGCATAGATTGATTACTCCCATAGGAATAGCATTTTCGTAAAAAGCAAGTTTACATCTGTCTATTAAAATTTGTTTTAATTGTTCAACGGTGTATGGATTAAAGACAAGCTCTTCTTCACTTAAACTGCTTTTCACTCTTGGATCTAATTTATCCTTAAATGTTAAGCTGTTTGAAATACCAATTAAACTTATGAATTGATCTGATGAAATTCTTTCATTAGCTCTTGTAAAGTTATATAGAATATCATCACCTTTTCTGTTAACAATTGAGTCAATTTCATCTATAACAAGGACAATTTTAATTGATTTACGTTTAATGAAATCAAGAATTCTATCAGTAGCTTCACTCATAGATAGGCCAGTGAAAAAAACTTGCATTTTCTTTTCTTCTTTATTGATACCTAAAAATTCCGCAATTTCATAAAGTATTTTGTAGGGGGTGTTTGAATTTTTTGCATTAATGAAAGGGAATCTTAGGTTTATGTCAAGTTGATTGGTTTTATTGTGTAAATGCTCTATAACGTTCTTTACAACTGCTGTCTTTCCTGTTCCTGGCTTTCCAAAAATCAACAAGTTGGATGGACGGCCATTTTTTAAAATAACTGATAATGATTGCGCTATTGCAGTGCTTTCTTTAGTCCTAAACAATAGCTTATCAGGAACATAGTCGATGGTCAAAACACGTCTATTTTTTATGATGTTTTTATTTTTTATAGCACTATCAAAAATTGTATTTAAGATATCATCATCCAATTTTGAACACCTCTAAGAGAGACACCCCTCTTTTTCCTCTGTATCTCAATATAATTAATTCATTTAATGAATGTGATATATTTATAATAAAAGCTCCTAAATCAATTTTCTTTTATTTATGTGTCAATATTTAGTGTTTACTTTTTAATCAAAAATCATAGACGAGCTCAATGAGAAATGTAGGGGTGCGCCATTTACTATTATCTATACTGTTAATATAAAATAAATAGAAAATCTATGATATGACCCCTTCATTTCCAGTGGAGCCTGTTTAACAGATATTAACAATGTTAAGAAACTGATATGACCCCTTTATTTCCAATGGAAAACAATTAAAGTTATTGTATAACAAAACTGATAACTACATCAGACAATAGCTCAATGAAGCATCGCCTCATAAACTAGTTAACAAAAACTAACCCTTTTGTTAACTTGTTAATCACTTTAGCTGTTAAGTGTAATGCGATTTTAAATCTCAATCTGCCATCCGGTAAAAAAAAAATTAAAATAGAATTGGAAGATGAAAATGGAGAAAAATATAACTTATCTCTACAAGGTAATTTATCAAAAGAAAAGATAATGAATGTAATTGAATTTGTTCAAATATTCGAAAAGAACTCAATAGATGGTGTTTTCGAACACAAAGAAAACGAGATAAAATTAGGCTCAAAACTATGGAATCTAATAATCGGGAATTTTAGATATCACACATTCACTTCTTCTGATCTGTGGAAAATCTATAAAGAAGTATTTTACGAAACTGTACAGCTAAGTATTATCTCCATTTATTTATCTCGGTTTTATGATAAAAAACAACTTAACAGAACGAAAAACGGTAAACAATGGGTCTATACTTTAGTCAAAGATATCCAAAATTATGATAAACAAATTAGTGAGACATTTAACCAATCAAGTTTGTTGTCTGTTCCAACAGTTTACGACCTTCATTTGTAATTTTATATTTGAAAGGTCTGGTACTCTCATCTCTCATCACAATATTTTCTGAATATAACTTTTTCATCAGCCGAGATGTATGTTCACGTGATTTCTTAATTCTTCCCTGAATTTCTCTCGATGTCAGTGGCACTTCTAACATTTTAAGTATCGAATCTATGGTATTCAAATGGAATCTAAAATCATCATCTTTAGTAGAATCATCCTTCTCTGTGATAATCACACTACTAGTCACAGGACTCGGACTACTCTGTGATGCATTTTTGTGTGATATACTATTAACGACATCACCGGCAGTAACTTTACTTGCATTGTACGCATCATATACATCGTGCGTGCCTTGCCTTTTTTCTTGACCAATTTTTGCTTCAATAATGTCCATTTTTGTTCGTAAGTCTGAAATTATGTTGTTGTATTCATCAAACTTGTGAAAATATACCTCAATTAACATATCCTTCATCCTATAATCCTCTCTATCTATTTTCTTCCTATCAATAAAATATCCAAAATAAAGAAAAAAAACAAAAGATATCACAAAAAGACTTATTGACACTAAAATATCCAACAATGAATATTGAAGGTTAAAGTCAAACATATTTCTGTGATATCATGTGATTTAGATAACAGATCTTTATTAATTTTTTCTATATCAAGACTAGTTTTTTAATCACATTATCAATCAATAACATCACATTATCCAAACTAACTGCATCAATTTCATCACTTTCCTTATTCAAAATCACATTTATTTGATTATTCAATTGATCCAATATTGATAACGTTTCTATATCTATAACAGTGAGCAATCGTAATAACAACAATGTATAAACTGCCTTCCTTATCTTGGTTCTACATTGCCCTAATTGTCGGTAATACGCACCAGAAGTCATGTTTTCATTGGGTTTTGCTTTTAACATTTTCTTATAAATAATTGATATTTGCTTTTTTGTAAATATAGAATTTACAATAAAATGATCCAAAAACACTGTATAATTCAAATCGCCGTTTTCCATTTACTATACAAATTTGTATAGTACCATTACTTAATTAATTTATTATTGAACAGGTGTTATCTCTCGTTTAAATTCTCTAATGAGATTATTTATTATACGAGTATCTACTTTGAGAAATGATGGAAATACGAAGCACTGAAAATTACATTCTGAATGAAATTAAGAAACAAAAGACCTTATGCTTTCCCCTTATAGATTCTGAAAACTCATTTAAGACCATAGATCTGGCAAAAAAATTAGAGAAGATGGGCGCTTCAGCAATATTAGTTGGCGGCTCATCAATATCAGATCAAATTGAATTATCAAATTTTGTGACACAATTAAAAAACAATATTCACATTCCAATCATCCTATTTCCTGGAAATATCACAGGAATATCACCAGCTGCAGATGCAATTTTGTTCAGTTCTCTACTTAACTCTGAAAATCCTTATTATATAACGGGCGCCCAAGCCCAAGGAGCATTAATCATCAATAAATATAATCTAGAAGCAATCCCAACTGGCTACCTTATTATTGGTGAAGGCTCTACTGCATGGTTTATAGGTCAAGCTAAATCCATTCCATTCAACAAATCAAATATTGCAGTAATGTACGCTTTAGCGGCATTATATATGGGTATGCGATTTTTATATCTCGAAGCCGGATCTGGTGCATCACAAAATATATCACCAGAGATGATAAGAAATGTAAGAAAATTCTATAAAGGAATTTTAATAGTTGGCGGAGGAATCAATTCTGCACACACTGCCAAGGAGGTATCTAATGCAGGCGCTGATATCATAGTTATAGGTACGATGATCGAAAGAGAAAAAGATTGGGAGTTAGAATTTGTTAATATTATGAAAGCAATAAGAAATTGAATAATCGTATTAAGGAAGCAAGAAATAGCGAAATTCCTCCATTTTATATTGAATATCACCAGAAGATTTCAAAATATATTGAAGATACCATATCTATTGCACAAGCAGCGAAGAAAGAAGGCCTTGATATTTCTGAAAAAGTAGAATCACAGATAGGTTATGACTTACCAGATAGAATAGCAAAGATACACGATATCGATATTTCTGATAGATTAAGGACGCTGCTCCCAAAATTAGGAAAAGAACAAACTGCGTTAAAGATAGCGGAAGAAATTGTGTTGGGTAGATATGGAGGAGAAACCATTGAAGAAAAACTAAACAACGCAATAAGAGTTGGACTGTCAGTTGTAACAGAAGGAGTAACTGTGGCACCATTGCAAGGAATTTATGATGTAAAGATAAAATCAAATGCCGACAGATCTCAATATCTGTCAGTTTCTTTTGCTGGTCCAATTAGATCTGCAGGGGGAACCGAAGCTGCCTTGACAATGTTAATTGCTGATCATGTCAGAAAGATCATCGGATTACACAAATATATACCAAATTCATATGATGATGAAATTAGCAGATATGTTGAAGAATTAAGAATTTATGAAAGAGAGGTAGGGAACTTCCAGTTTAAGGTTTCCGATGATGATGTGATTAGTTGCATAAGCTCTCTGCCTGTAGAAATTGATGGCATTGACACGGACCCTGTTGAGGTAGTGGGTCACCGTAACTTGCAAAGGATTTCTACTAATAGAGTACGTGGTGGTGCACTAAGAGTAATGAATGATGGTTTGATCGGCAGAAGTAGAAAATTATTGAAGATAGTTGAAACACTAAAAATAGAAGGTTGGGATTGGCTCAAGAATCTAGAGGGAGCAATTCAAACTCCAGAAGATGATACTATATCACATAGAATGACTGAAGTTATTACTGGAAGACCCGTTCTTTCGATGCAAAAGAAAATAGGTGGTTTTAGATTACGGTACGGTAGAAGCTGTAACACCGGATTTTCTACGATTGGAATTCATCCAACTATTCCAATATTATTAAATTATGCAATCGCTGTTGGTACGCAAATAAAAATTGATGCACCAGGAAAAGCCTCTACTATCGCGCTAGTAGATAGTATCGAACCACCTATTGTAAAGCTACATGATGGAAGCGTTATGAAGATAGAATCAATAAATCAAGCTAAAACTATGGCCAATAAGATAACAAAAATTCTATATTTAGGAGATATTCTAATAAGCTACGGCGACTTCCTTGAAAATAATAGCCAACTACTTCCGGCATCATATGTCGAGGAAATTTGGGCCCTGGAATTAAAATCTAAACTACTTAATACAGACTTAAACTCAATTTTTGATAGTAAAAGATTAATCGAATTAACAGAACGTCCATTGGAAAAAAAACCATCCGTTATTGAAGCATTTAAGATTAGTCAATTCTTTGACATACCTTTTTATCCTGGATTTCTTTTTTATTGGACCGCTTTAACGTTAAATGAATTCATTATTCTGATTACTAAATTATTAGAAAACAGGGAGATCGTAAATAATACTGATGAAAATAAGTATTTTATTAATAGTTTAGAATTAAAAATAATTTTTGAAAAACTTGGTATAATTCATTCACTTTGTCTTGACGACAGCAAAATTAGAATAGATGATCCCAATCATCTATACATTCTAACCTTATTGATAACTAGATGTATGGAGTATGAAACAAAACTCGATAAATTATTCTTAAAATCTGATGATTTCACAAATGATGACGCAAATCATGTTAATGTTAAAACACATATTTTAGATTCAATTTCTGAATTACTAGATGTTAATATAAAAGAAAAATTCTCTTCCTCAATTGCAGTTCGTGTAGGCCGCCCTGAAAAAGCTGCAGATAGAAAAATGAAACCTCCCGTTCATGTATTATTCCCTATAGGGACAAACGGTGGCCCAACAAGGGATATTTTGAAAGCAATGCAAAAACCACTTTATGTTGAAATTGCAAACAGATTTTGTAACAATTGCAAATCACCAACTATAAGCGTATCCTGTCAAGAATGTCACTCTAGCACTCCAATTCACACAATGTGTTCAACATGTAAGTATGAAGTTAACAGTCAAGAACAAAACGGTCCTTGTCCTATCTGTGGAAACCGTTTAAAAACACATTCGCCAACCAACTATCCACTCAAAATTGCTATTGAAAAAGCAAAGAAATTTCTTGACATACAACCAATTGAACCATTAAAAGGAGTCAAATCTCTGATGGGTAAAAATCGTTGTGCAGAGCCTTTAGAAAAAGGAATCTTAAGGCAAAAACACAATTTATTTACATTTAAGGATGGCACAATACGCTTTGACGCTACAAATGAACCATTAACCCACTTTAAACCAAAATGGATTAAGACAAACATCACAAGGCTAAGAGAACTTGGATATGTTAAAGATCATCTCGGTAAGGATTTAGAATCACCAGAACAATTAGTAGAATTATTCATTCAGGATATAATAATACCATTTCATGCTGCAGAGCATCTTTTGAAAATCGCTCAATTTGTAGATGAAGAACTTACAAGATTCTATGGAGTTGGTGCATTTTATAGAATTCACATTATAGATGATTTAATTGGACATTTAATTGTGGGTTTAGCACCGCATACATCCGTTGGCATAATTGGTAGAGTTATTGGATTTATCAATTCGCAAGTTTGTCTTGGTTCGCCCATTTGGCACTCTGCGAAACGCAGGGATTGTGATGGTGATGCAGATTCTGTAATGTTGCTTATGGATATATTTCTGAATTTTTCAAGGGAATATCTACCTGATAGAATTGGTGGACTTATGGATGCACCATTATTAATTCAACCTTTAGTATTTCCACATGAAGTCCAGAGGCAAGCCCACAATATAGATATTGATGATACATATCCCTTGGATTTTTACAGATCTTCATGGAATTTGGAGAAAACGACTAATGTAATTGACAATATTGATATTGTCAAAAAAAGACTTGGACAAGCAAATCAATTCTTTGATTACAAATTCACTCATACTACAGACAATATTATGCTAGACGAATCACACAGTTTGTATTCGATTTTAAGTACAATGGAAGAAAAACTAAAAATGCAAATTAGTACTGCGAAGTTAATAAATGCAGTTGACGCAGACGAAGTAATGTCCATGGTTCTAACTACACATATTTTGCCGGATATTATGGGAAATTTAAGGGCGTACTCTTCACAATCATTTAGGTGTACCAAATGTGGACAAAAATACAGAAGAATGCCGATTGTCGGCCGATGTCTTGAATGTAATAATGAATTAACACAAACTGTCACACGAGGTACGGTTGAAAAATATGTACAAACTGCATTAAATATTTGTTCAGAATTTAAAATTAATGAATATTTAACAAACAGGATAAACACCTTACAAACAGAATTAAGCCTACTTTTTAAGCAAAATGTAAAAGATCAGCACACAATTATCGATTTTATCTAGTACTTTCGGTAGTCTATCAATCCATTTCAAATTTACTAAACAATATGATATTACAATTAGAATATTAAAGACTATAATAATAAGTAAAAATCATATTGATAATAAACGGTGAAAATATTTGAAGCAGAAAAAATCTCACATTGCTATTTTCGATACCTTTAAAACAAAGAAAAATAAGTTTACGGGCGAAGCCAAAAGACAGAGAGGAATTATAATTCATTTAGCTATGGAGAAAAATCCTGAATTGAGAACACGGACATCGATTGCGCATGCTATAGCAAAGAACAATGGTATTTTATGGCAAAATATTTACTCCGGTATCTTCAAAGATCTCGATGAGGTTCTAATACCTTCAGGAGTAGTAAAGGAGGGAGGACGTCTTCCATTAAGACGCGGTCCAAAAGCACTTCAATTAGAGGGAGTTCCTTTCTACGAGTTAACAGAAACTGGCATTCTTGTCGCATCATCCATTGAAGAATTAGGTGATAGCAGAATAAAAATTCTTGAATTATACTTTAATGGTATGAATGTGAGTGCATCTAATAATGAAATCATGAAAAAAAGTATTTTACTGCTTTTAAAAACAATACCATCTTTTGTAATAAAGATTATTAGTGCATATATCTATGCATATAGCACTGGTACAATTGATAACATAACTCCTATAACTATTGATAGATTTCGTTCTGTTATAAAAGAACAAATATCTATAGAAAGAGAATTCATCGAATCTTATGATGTTTTATCTCAAAATCAAAAGCAACTCTTAAAAGATTTTTTCAAGATAGTAAGCTAATTCTTAATCCAACAATCGTTTTCAATACTTACGAGTTTACTAAAACTAATATACATATTTCATAAATTCTTAAAGCTAACTACTAATACTAATTTGTAATATGATATACTTACAAATTATAAAGGACTTTTATGGCGTTACTGTCCAAACAAACCCTTATAATTTACCAACTCACTTACTGATATATCATTTATGGCAGACATGAAGATTGTTTTTCTTGGAACATCAGCCGCCATTCCAACTCAAAGAAGGGGTTTATCCTCAATTGTTATTAAGAGAGAGGGTGAATTATTGATATTTGATGTGGGCGAAGGAATGCAAAGAAATTTTCTTCAAGCCAAATTAGGAATAAATAAGAAAATGAAAGTTTTCATAACTCATTTACATATTGATCATTGTTTAGGACTTTTAGGATTTTTTCAAACCATGTCTCTCTTAGGACGCACAAAAAAAATTGATATTTATGGAGAACCAAGATTAAGAGAATTTCTGAATGAAAATTTTCGTATTATCAATATTGGATTGTCATTTGAAATCACAATTCACATAATTGATAAGGAAGGTATTATAATAAATGAACAAGATTACCAAGTCAGTTGTTGCAGAGCTGATCATTCAGTTCCGGCATTTTCTTTTTGTATCAAAGAGCATCCAAGACCGGGGATATTCAATATTGATAAAGCTATCGAACTAAGCATTCCCAAAGGAGGCATGTACCGTAGACTCCAGAATGGTGAAGATGTAATTGTTGATGGTAAATTAATAAAATCAAATGAAATAGTTGGACCTAAAAGAAGAGGTCGAAAAATAGGTATATCTGGAGACACCCGACCGTCTTTGAAGTTGAGAAATTTTTTTGATTCATGTGATATCCTAATTTTCGAATCAACATACAATCAGGATTACCAAGAGAAGGCAATCGAGACATTTCATTCTACTTCTGCCGAAGCGGCTCTCCTTGCCAAAGAATCGAATTCTAATAAGCTAATACTTACACATTTCAGTTCAAGATATAGTGATGCAACAATTCTTCTAAATGAAGCAAGAACTATTCACAATGATGTAGACTTTGCAGAAGATATGAAAACATTTCATATTCCGTATACAGAATAATCGATTCAGCTAGCTAATCTAACACTTTTAAATAGTTGTGCAAAAACATTTCCATATTCTTACATTGCAACAAAATAATACTGTTATAATTTCAGATGACCAAAATTCTTCTCTCGCAAAAAAAATTTCAATGGATTTAGATGTAGAATACAAGAAAACTGAGCTACGCGTTTTTGCCGATGGAGAGAGCAAAATAAGACTAGATAATGTCAGTAACAAGAACTGCATAATTATACATTCTACTCATCCTCCTACAGATCAGCATTTAATGCAACTATTCATGATTGTCTATAAATGTAAGCAAGATGGTGCTAGTGATATCTGTGTAGTAAGTCCATACTTGGCATATACAAGACAGGATAAGGTTTTTGTTGATGGAGAGATAATAAGTATTAATTTAATTGGAGAAATTCTAGAATCACTAGGGACTACAAAATTAATAACTATTGATACCCATAATCCAAACACACTTAATTACTCTTTTCCAACAATAGATCTTACAGCAATCCCATTTCTAGCCAAGTATATCAAGAAAAATATCAAGTTAAATGATCCAATTGTTGTATCTCCTGATCAAGGAGGAATTGAAAGAGCTAAAAAATTTGCAGAAATCATCCAGGCAAATATGCTTTCATTAATTAAAACACGAGATAGGTTTACTGGAAATATATCAATATCATTTAGTGACCAGCAGTCGCTTGAAAAAAGAGACGCTCTTATTGTAGATGATATGATAAGTACTGGTACTAGTATTATAAAAGCGACTGAAGTATTGAAAGAAAACAACATTGGTGATATGTATGTCATAAGTAGCCATGCACTTTTACTAGATGATGCCAAAGAAAAATTACGCAATGCAGGCATCAAGGAAATAATATCCACAAATTCAATACCCAATGAATTTGCCAAAATTGATTTAAGCAATGTAATATCAAATTATTTTTTGAAACAATAACATTTAAACAAATAATACTATCTTTTATACGTTTACTATTATTGTCACTTGGTTATTGACAGTTTTATCTAGCTCTTCAGTTACTGCTTTTAAGACATGTGCAGTAGATGATAAACTAGAAAAATCGAATATCCTTTTTCCATCAACGATGTGAATCTGTGGAGCAAGTTCATTTTTAGACAGATCATGATCTTTAATCACCGACTGAATTTTTTCTTTCATTTCTTTAGGATTACCAGTGTAGATATCCGCATTTTCAATAGATATTCTAACATGACCATACTTATCAAGGACTAACACAGGTTGTTTTTTTGATTTTAAAAACAATTTCTTTTTATGTATTTCACATGCAAATATGTAATAATCCTTCATATCAAATATTCTATGTACTCCCTCATTAATACCAAATAACTCGCAAGCTAATACTTCTGCTTCCTCGTCATCAATTTCTTTAGTATCCTGAGCAGCACCAAGATCCAACTTCATATTTCCATAAACAGTAACACGTAAAAGAGATTTTTCATTTATATATTCAGATTGAGTAGAAATTGATTCAGGAAGCGCTCCCTTAGAGATCGCAATTTTTTCGACCTCCTGAATAAAGAGTGATATGTCATTCGGATTAGGATTATTTATGATTTTTTCCCTTTCCTCTCGTATTGATGCCGTACAAACACCAATAGACGAGATAACTTCTGAATTTTCAGCAATTTTATATTCACAATTCAGTTTCTTTGCAATCAATGGAACGAGTACGGATGCACCTCCACCTCCGCCTATTAACACAAATTTTTCATCTTTCAATTTGTATTCTTTTATTAAAACTCTTACTGTCTCCAGTATCTTTTTAGTTGATATATCAAGAATTTTATTTGCAACATCTTCCATTCCCATTCCTAATCTCTGTCCTAAAATTGATAACGCTACTTTTGCGGATTTTTGATCACCTTTTGCATAATCATCATCAGGTAAAAGTCCTAATGCATTGGCAGCACATGTAGTAGTTATTGCAAACCTTTTACCCCCACCCACCTCTATTCCTATGTAGTCAATAGGGTCTCCTTCTTTTGGCATAAATGTTATTATCTGTCCTCCTTCCAACTCTTGAGCTTCAGCAAAACATGAATATCTTAAACCGGAAATATGTGCTGACCTTGGTCCCACATCAGTTATCTTTTTACCAGACCATCTCACAAGCGAACCACCAGCAATTCCAACTACTCTTACATCTAACGATTTTATGCACGTAGGATGATTCATTATTGTAACATATTTTATTTCAGGTTTACCATTTTTTATAATACAAATATTTGTTGAGGTACCTCCAACTTCTATGAAAGTTCCGTTAAGTATTCTTAAATGAAGTAATGCTCCCGCGACACTTGCCGCAGGTCCTGATAAAATAGTCAAAATAGGTTTAGTCTTAAATGTATTCATATCAGTTATACCTCCGTCACCCTTCATGATCGTAAGTGGGGCAGAGATTTTTTGTTGACGTACTGCCATTTCAACATATTTTGTTGTGTTAAGAGCCTTGAGTAATATGCTTGCATTTATTGCAGCAGTGAGAGTTCTTATTTCCAGACCATAAATTCCCGTTAATTCGTGTCCTGCAGTTGCAGGAAGGTCGGATTTTTCCATAACATATAATTCATTACTGGGATCATCAACACCATACGCTTCACTGACTACGAGAACCTTCGCTCCTTCTTCCTTCAGTTCATTTATTAGTTGATCAATTTCATTTTTATCTAAAAATTTTGAAGTATCTAAAAATCTATAACATGTTTTCAAATATTTATTTGGAGCCAGTTTAACATTCCTTATGTTTGTTCTTTTGATAATATCATTTTTTTCCAAACTTACTCCCATACCAATAATTCCTACCTTTGTGGTATCTCCTTCTAATAACGCATTAACGGCCTGTGTTGTACTATGAGATATTAATTCAATATTTGACTCTTTAATGTCCTCCTTCTGGATTAATCTGATTAGTGATTCTATAATTCCAGTCGATACTCCTTCTTCTGAAAAATGTGAAGTTGGAACTGTGACCTTTCCTATTATCTTCCAATTATTCATGTCTATTGCCACTGATTTAGTAAATGTTCCTCCAACATCAACACCGATTCTTACTCTGTTCATCATTAAAACCGCATGATATTTTCTAATCGCTGCTTATTATTTAAATCCTGTTAGATTTTAGTGTAATAATGGATGAAATTAATAATAGAAAATTAATGTATGGATAACTAATATGACACCAATTTCAACAATTCCTTTTCATCGTTTAGAGTATCTATCCAATCAATATTTGCAATTCTCCTTTCTGACTCATCATGTAAAGCTTTGATTAAACGTTTGATAATTTCTTTACTAGAATTCGTTGTGGTATCAAATTCAATGATCTTATTTAACCCAAATTTTTTTATACTATCATATAAACATATACCAATTATTTCACTTGTTACATTTTCCTTAATTTTCATGATTGTGTAATTTCTTTCTTTAAACGTTTGTAAAAGATATTTAGGTGAACGTCGTAAGACTACGACTAAATCAACCTGATTAGGGCTTATTACATATGGAGCAAGATGTCCTGTAATGATAACATCATTATATTTTTTTATTTCCTGTCTAAGCATCAATGATGCTTTTTTTATATGGATATCATAAACTTCTAATTGCTTATCCCTGAATACGACCTTATTTTTTATTACAAATTCATTTATATTGATTATTTTGAATCCTAACTTTTTTGCCAACATATTACTGATTGTACGTTTTCCTACTCCTGGATTACCAGTAATGACGATTCTTGACAAGTTTTTAATTTGTAATTACTCTAATTTTATTCTGTCGTTCTTATTTATAATAGATAATTAATAGAAATGAAAGACTTAAAACCTTCTACATAAACAAATGATTATTAAAATGAAAATAACTACTTTAGGTTCCGGTAAAGAAGTTGGACGTTCTGGATTTACGGTAACATCGGATAATACTAACATTTTGTTAGACTATGGGGTGCTTTTAAAAAAAGAACCATTCTTTCCTATTCATGTTAGACCAAAAGATATCAATACTGTTGTTATTACCCACGCTCATTTAGATCATTCTGGATTTGTTCCATCACTTTTTTCATCTAATTCTAATATCCCAGTCTTAGGAACAAATCCAACTTTTGATCTTTCCAATCTTCTTATTGAAGATATGATCAAAATATCTGGTTTTTATTTGCCATTTGAATATGCAGATTTGTATAACATGATGAATCATTCAAAAATCTTGGAGTATAAGGAAAAATATTTGATTAATGATATGCAAATCACTCTTCATGAATCTGGGCACATTATAGGTGGCTCCTCAATTCTTGTAGAAAGTGAAGGCAAACGTATTTTCTATACCGGGGACATAAATATTAGAGGTTCAAAATTACTTAGATCTGCAGATTTAGAGTTACCTGAAATTGATATGTTAATAATTGAGAGTACCTATTCTCAAACAGAGCAGACGCCTCGAGAGGAATCAGAAAAAAACCTTGCTAATTTTGCGTCTGATATTGTTGAAAGAGGAGGGACTCTTTTCATTCCTGCGTTTTCAGTGGAAAGAGCACAAGAGATTGCATCTGTTTTGAAAAGTTTCAACTTTAAATATAAAATTGCCATGGATGGGATGGCATTAAAAGCTAATGAAATAATGTTAAAAAATCCATCATTTTTAAGAGACCCTAAAGTATTTAAAAAAATTATATCTGAAGTAGAATGGGTTCAAGGATGGCATAGAAGAAAACAATTGGTAAAAGAACCAGGTATAATAATTTCTCCTGCAGGAATGCTTGTAGGCGGTACGGCAATATTCTATTTGCAAGAAATTGCAAAAAATCCCAATAATGGTATTGCTTTAGTGTCCTATCAAGGTAAAGGTACGCCGGGTCGTGTTCTACTGGAGAAAGGACTTGTATCTTATAATGGAAAAACAAAAAAAAGTCTTGCAGATGTAAAACATTTTGAATTTTCCGGACATAGTAGCAGAACTGAATTGTTTGAAATACTTAAGAAAATAAAAGGTAATCCAAAAGTCCTTGCAGTTCATGGAGACGATATGTCATGTATTAAATTCGCTAGTGAAATCAAAGAGAAGTGTGGACTTGACGCAATAGCTCCAGATAACGGGGAGATTATTGAGGTTAATTAAGAAAAATGTATCAAATGTTTATTCTGTCTCAATTTTATAATAGGATGACCGGAAAACTATTTTATAATGTTAATATTTACCCTAATCTAAATGCAAAGTATTAGTAGTATACCAAAATGCCTTGTTAGTTCTAAACTGGTATTGCTGATTGTAATTTTTACTTTATTCCTAACTAGTTCACTTGTAGTTCATGTACATGCTTTAAACACAAATCAAATATTTTATGGCGTCGATATGAAAGGATACTATACTAGTATGGCTCAGAGCAGAATTATAGGAAGTGTGATGCCGTCGAACTATTTTGCTGATAGTTTTAAATTAATCTCGCAAGCAGGGATGAATCACGTACGGTTTATATTCTATTGGGAAGCATACGAAAAAGATCCTACAAATTTTATGCTTGAACTGCAATCTGTGGCACAAGCTGCAGATAAATGGAATGTTAATGTAATTTATGATAATCATCAATTTCATACCTCTTCATGGTTTAATCCACAAAGAGGAACAGGGTTTCCTTCATTTCTTTTTCAAAACAATCCCTCTTATCCTGCTGGAAATGGTGGTGGACCTAAATATACACCCGCAAAAGTATGGTGGACGGATTGGTGGAATCGAGCAGTAGTAGATTCTAATGGTACCGATGGATGGACTTTACAAGCTGAATTCTTCAAAAAAATAATAGACACTGTAGATGAGCATAAAAGTACATTAGGTTATGAGCTCCTCAGTGAACCTCAAGTCCATAACTCCGACCAGTGGGAAAAAATTGGTAAGTATAATACGTTTATGGTAAATGAATTAAGGAAATATACGAACAAAGTACTCGTTTACAGTATGAATATTCCAGTTGATCTAAAAAGTCCAATTAATTTGACACCAGAAAACATTGCCAAAATGAAGCCACAAAATAGTACAAACGTAGTTTTTAAAATAAGTATATACGGATTACCAACGGGCCCATATCAACAAGCCAGATTGAATACCTTTCTTAAGGCCTCTAATATTACAGGTATACCAATTTATATAGGTGAATGGAATAACGTGCTAAGAGAACAAGTCATTAATGAAGAAGGGAGTGCAGTTTTTCAAATAAATCCATTTGAAAGTGACATAAGTCAACAGCAGGCTAATCAATTTGTTAAGACCTTTAAGGATATTGGAATTTGGGGATTAGCATACTGGAAATGGGATTATATCTCACAAAATACTCCAAATTTTAATTTAATTTCAGTTGGTGACGATGGACATTTAATTACAAATAAGTATTTCAAACAATTAAAGATCGCATTAGAAAGTAATTATGGCAATCAAGTCAACAAATGAAGAACGTAGTAAATAAAATATATTTTAATATATGCAATTGTCCTGTACCCTAATGATTTTTGAATGATAATAAAAAATACTGATCCCTATAAGTTGAAAAAATGCGTAGCTTGTAAAAAAGATATCAAATTAGAGGAAAAATATTTTACATATCCACTTTCATTACAATGTATTTGTTTGGAATGTTCTATAAAAGAAATACCTAAAATAATTGAAACTTTGGAAACAGATTTAGAAAAAACAAAAAGATTACTAAACACTAGTAAAAGCAGTATTGAATAATATATACATATGCTATATTTAGATTCTAGATTTAATCCTGAAATCAGTATCAATAGTGGGCAGATGTTTTTATGGGATAAATATAACAATTCATGGTACGGCACTTATGGAAATTACATCTTAAAATTTTCAATCCTACATAATAAAATAGAATTTTACTCGACTCCAAATTTTGATAATTGGGAACATGTCATTTTTCGATTGGATGATAATATTCAAAATATTTTCTCAGACTTTTCGAATGATATTTTTCTATTTAAATTATTAAAAAAATATACCGGTCTACGCTTAATACGTCAAGATCCTCATCAATGTATGATTTCTTTTGCTTGTTCAAGTAATACAAACATATCAATGATCCGTACAATGTTAAGAAATTTATGCATGAAATTTGGTACCAAAAAAGAGATTGATAATAAATTATTCTTTACCTTTCCGCAAATCAAAAATCTATATGAGGCATCCATCAACGAATTATGCGCTTGTAATGTGGGATATAGAGCCAAGACTATTAAATCAATTGCTGAAAAAATTATTACAAAGGCTTTGACCGTTGATGAATTATATCATTCCAAATATGATGATGCCAGAAAAATGCTAACTAGCGTTTATGGAATTGGAAATAAAATAGCTGATTGTATATTGCTATTTTCTTTAGAAAAGACCGAGGCTTTTCCCATTGATGTATGGATGGGTCGTGCAATATTCATGTATTACAAAGGATTATTTGACAATGGTAAAATAAACTTTATGAACACAAACAAAAAACTTAGTTATAATCAATATTCTATTTTATCAAAAATAATGAGAAGCCATTTTGGCAAATATGGTGGTTATGCACAACAATATCTCTTTTATCATATTCGAAATAAAGAAAATAAAAAGTGGTAGCAATCCTTATTAGAATATTAATATCCTTAATTACAAATCGCAAGAGAAACGATATATCTTTATCTACATATGATTTTGTTCATATTCAATTTTCCATAAAGAAAACAAATTATTGGTATCTATTTTAGAATGTTGTAAGTTTTCAAAATATTCAAATCCACATTCATCCAGTATTCCTTCAAAATCATACTTGGTTGAATTTTGTTGTTGACAATGACTTAATGCATTTGTGATTTGATCAGTATATTCTAAATTCTTAGTATAAACATACCACAAATTATGGGCTCCACGCAAATCAAATAGACTATCATATATTTCATCTGACATCTTTGTATAATATTTATTCATAATTTGATAATTTACATCTATCCAGGACGGAGTTCTCCACCAAGCTATCCTTCGAAATCCAAACACCTCAAATTCTGCGCCTAGACTGATTCCCTGATCAAGAGTTGTTATAATACAATCTGTACAGCGAGCTACTGCTTTTCTAAAATCAACTCCAGGATCCATCCATCCTACAAATATTACATCATATTTTTCATTCAGATCTAATGATACATCTTTAATATGAATATAATCGGGTTTAGCCATGTTAAATTCATAGAAAATACCACCATCTTTTTCTATGCCAATAGCTTCTGGTATAAATTCTCTAATTTTTTCCAAAAAGTCACCATATCCACATCCTACATCCAAATACCTGGGTTTTGGAGAAATTGATTTTGCTATTGCGACAACACGCAATACATCAACTTTTCGATAGCCAAAATAGGTGCCACAAATATATGGAAATATAAAACGTTCATGAAGAGGAGAAACTGAAAAATCTCTAAATTTTTTCAACTCATTATAAGCTTCATATAGTTTTCTGGTACTGTACGTCTTTGTACTGTATACCATTTTATTCAAAGAATACCTTCCATAAAGCCTTGTTAGCATGGGTCAATGTTACAAGTTCTTCATTATAGTGAAATCCACATTCATCCAGTATCACTTCAAAATCATATTTTTGATCATCTGAAGAATGTTCACTTTCTTTCTTAATCCATAATTTTAATGCATTATTTACTATAGATGATAAATTTTCTTTTGCATAAACATACCACATAGTATGTGCAGAGCGCAGATTGAATAATCCTCTTTTTGTCTCATCTGACATCTTTGTATAATATTTATTCATAATTTGATAATTTACATCTATCCAGGACGGAGTTCTCCACCAAGCTATCCTTCGAAATCCAAACTCTTCATATTCACATCCACCATTTATTCCACACTGGCCTCCTGCGTCAAAATTAGTAATAATACAATCTGTACAGCGAGCTACTGCTTTTCTAAAATCAACTCCAGGATCCATCCATCCTACAAATATTACATCATATTTTTCATTCAGATCTAATGATACATCTTTAAT
>VBPX01000022.1 GCA_005877075.1 Nitrososphaerota archaeon
CAGTGTATTTAGCAGTGGGAAATGGGCAAAAGAAATAGAAAAGCAAAAAAGAATATTCAACAATGCTTGATTGGATGATTATGATGACTAATTAATCAGTCATCGCTAATATACTGATGCATTTTTCTAAATTTTGTCAAGCCGATACTTGTTATATCAAAAAAAAACTTTTTGTGAGTTAATTTAGTATCAATATTTTTTACTCGTTGGTACAGCTAAACATAAAAAAAATTGAAGATTTTGATTTCATGTTCGAATTATGCTAATATTACCAGCAGACTTTGTCTATCATTCATTAACCTGTTGGCTTTTGCATATTCATATCCATCTTAGTCTTGTTACCCATATGAGACATCATATTGACAATATCTGTTTTGCTCGGTATGATACCATATATTGGCGTATCACCAAAGTGATTGTTAGTTTTAGTTGCATCTAACGACAATCCAATTGCGTGATTGTCCATTACCTTAATTTCAATTGGAACATCTTTAACAGGTCCTTCTTTCATCGTTATCGTGACTGTTCCCTTATATGAAGTCGCCTTGTCTTGATTGCTAATGTCGTATGCATCGCAGATCCGTTCAACATGACCATATTTATCATTGAATCAAACTTCGCAGGATTTGTCTCATTGAAACTATCCTTTGTTTTATTAATAATATTTGTAACCCAATGTCCGGAGAGAATCCATGCGGGCTTCCCTTCTTTGTTATTTTGAATGCTTGAAATAGAGCCAAATATCCAACCCTTTTGGTCCGACCATTTGTTCGGGTACGCTTCACTAACATTTACTGACAATAAGACTGCTGCTATACTTCCCATTACAATTACCGATGCAATTAGAAGGACAGATTCTGGAGGATAATATTTATTCAACATTTAGAATAGGTACAACGGGAAATTATTAAAAGATACCTAAACACGGTTATATGAGTCATATTTAGATTTTTATCCCATATGAAAAATCTAATGACTACTAGTGAGTCTCATGGCGCTACGAATTTTAAGCATGAACTGCAGATACGATAACTAGAATTATAAGTTCCAATTGAAATTGCTAATAATTCTTTGAAGTACATTTGAGACCCAATTTACAGGTCGAAAGGAGGACCATTCATAAATGTATTCATGTTGGTAATTGAGATTCCATATTTGGAGTCTTATATCTAGTTCCTCCACAAGACATCCACATTATCAACTCTCCATGATTGGTTGACAAAAGACTCACTTATATCTACAAAATTATTTGATTTCAAATGAGATAATACCCCGGTCCAGGCTATTTGTGCTCCATTATCACCTGCGAAAGAAACTGGACAAGAATTGAACTTTGCTTTATGTCTGAGGCAAGCTAAATTGAGCATTCTAGAAAGTTTTTTGTTCGCAGATACACCCCCAACTACTAGTAATTCTTTTTTTTCAGTAGCAGAAAGAGCCCTCTCAACTGCCTCTGTTATCATAGCAAAAGCAGTCTCTTGAATCGAATAGCAGATATCTTCATTTGAATATTTATTTGTCGAAATCAACCTTTTTGCAGCAGATAGAATGCCAGAGAAGGTAACATCATTACCCTTTATGGAATATGGTAACGAGATATAATTTTTGGATGATTTATTTGCTAAACTTTCTATCTCTGATCCACATGGTGAAGATAAACCTAAGAATCTGCCAAATTGATCAAGTAATTGTCCTAGGGTGATATCGAGTGTTTCTCCTATAACACGCCATCTTTTGTTATTAAATACTAGTATCATGGTATGTCCTCCAGAAACTAAAAGGACTAATGAATCTCGGCTGCCAGTAAGGCTCATCCCAAGTTCAATGTGACCTAATGCGTGATTAATTGGAATTAATTTTATGTTATAAAATGCTGATATAGAACGCGCGATAACAGCTCCAATACGCAGACATGGACCGAGGCCGGGACCAGCAGAATAAGCTACAACATCTAGCTCCTTGTATGTAATTTTGGATGAAGCTAAGGACTGTTTTAGTACTTTTATTGCAACAGATCCATGATGACGGGCTGCTTCCCTTGGGTGGATCCCTGAACCATCAGGAGCTTTGAAAGTATCTCTGACATCTGAAAGAATATTCGGATATTTTTCATGAGCAGAATATTTTATTACAGAGCAAGCAAACGTGTGAGCCGTACTCTCTATTCCCAGACAAAACATTAACTTTGATTGTTATATACAGGATAAATTAAAGTTACGAGATTTTGGGCGTTCTAAAGCTCTTAGACTAATGTAGTTATTTCTTTAAGCATACGCTTTCTAATAAAAATCGTGCAGGAGCTAGAAAAATATATTATTTATAGCGCTTATGCAACGCAATTCTGCTGGGTTGAATTATTACAGTTTCCATCTTCAACCAGTTCTAACTCTTTTAGTGTTTGTTGACCATAACCTTACAAGTGTCGACAAGTGCCAAGAACACGCGCGTGGCTGGTGGGCCTTTTACAAATTGGCCCATCAGTTATAATTCCGTAACCCAAGGCGATGAGCTATGTTGGTCGCCTTGAACCATCATTAATCAATTGCCCGCAAATCTTTAATTTTGATGTCCCTCTTTTATCCTCTTATTTCTGAATATCTCCTCAGCTCTATTGGCTTGGCTAAAATCGAAGTCATCTGCTCTACGGCTGAGGTGATATATGGTTGATTGAGATGTGCTTCAAGGGATTCTTTATCAGCCCATATTTCATCAAACATTAATTCGTCTGGATTATCCATTGAACGATGCAGAACATATGCTATGTTACCTTCCTCCTTGCGTGTTGATTCTATTACGTTAACCAGAATATTTTGTAGTTGATTGCCTAGGCCATTTTTTGCTGAATGTATAGCAATAAGTCTGATCGAATTGTCACCTCTTCTCTTAAATTTTTCAATATCAGTCGTATCCAATTCTTTCTATTCAAATATAATAATACCCAGTAATAAACAAAAACATATGGCAAAAAGAAACTAGGATTACCACATCCACACGATCCTTTTTTATCAAATAATGAGCCCGTAGGGAACCTATTGTTAATAATTCGAACCCAACTTCGAAAGCGATGACTGAATTTTCAACTGAATTTTTATTAACTACTCTTAGAATCATTTATCAAAATCATATGGCTCTTGTTCCTCTACCTGACTGTTAATACAAGACAATGGGCGTGCCTTACAACATCTGGTGTTACGCTACCAAGAACTATGCTCTTCAGTTTAGACCTCCCCCTAGTTCCAATAATAATTAGATCGATGTGTTTATCTTTGGCATAGCTTACAATGGCATCAGCAATTCTAATTGATGCAATAATTTCTGTTTTAACCCTGACAATATCGTCTTTGTTACTATCTTTATGTATTTTTTCTGATAGTTCGGTAAGGTAGGCTTGGGCTTGTTTCTTTAACTGAATTATGTGACTGGGAGAATTAACGGTATGTAAATTTGTGTTGGCTCGAATGATGTAAAGAATAATCAGTTTTGCGTCGTAGTCTTGTGCAACTTTTATTGCGTAATCTACTGCTGTATCGGCTGACTTAAAAGATTCATGCACGGCTACGAGTATTTTAGAGAAAGTTTTTCTTTTAATTAGATTGTGCATTACTTATTCCCGTTTCTCTTTTTTTGTGTGTTTTATATCTCATAATTAATAACAATCCTGCTAGAAAAATAAAGCCTACAATAACCTTTACATATGTTACCGTCGCCTCAGTCATACGACATAGTTAATCGATCTTAGGAAATAAATTTTTCATGTTTTTTGAATATCTGATTCACCGAATGGCTGGTAAATGGTCTTCAATTCTTTATTGCCTCTTTCTCTTCCTCTCTTCTATTGATTCACTACTGAATGAATAATCAATGTCCAAACCCAATGCTTTAGCAGCTTTTACGAAATGTGTTAGCTTGCGCATGCTTCTAAGTTAGTACTCTAAAAATAAACATTTCATCACACTAAGTTGCAAAATCTAAAAAATGAATTAAATACTCACGTATCAATCTGTTTATTAACGCATACAAAAAAAGTATTGTAGGTAGTGACACATCGCTATCTGTTACGCACTATTGCTACCTGTCAGGGTATCAGTCCGAAGGTTTGATCATGCCCAACCTGTCCAGTAACATCTTCCGGATTTGCAGCGAAGTTCGAGCATGTAAGTGTATTGGAGTTACCACCATTGCTGTCGCTACCGTCGTCATTTTCATTCTCTATCTTACAATTATTTTCCTGTTCTATCTTTTTGTTTCTATCGTTACAGCTGTCGTGACCATTGTCTTCACACTTGTTTTTGTCAGCGGCAAATGCTGGTTCTACCTGTGACATACCTGTTGCTGTTAGCGCTGTCAACATTCCTGTAGACAGTGCTACAAGCATTAACACGTTTTTTGTATTCAAGTTTGTTATCGTAAAATGATACTAAACAAAGTATAAGTAGATTGGGGAAGAACAAGTGCTAAAAAAAGAACAGAGTCTTTTCTACTACGTTAAATCTGAATTTATGAATAGAACATTATTCATGTAATCAGATGGAATTTAATAAAGTATTAAATTAAAGATATCTATTTCAATAAGAAAAGGCAATCATGTGACAATAATCGAAGATCACCTTGATTATTGATCCCTATCTTTGTTATAGCAATGACTTTCTGCTATTTCATCAGCTTTCTGTTCGTGCTTACACTTATCTTTAGTATCAAAACAGAAATGACCATTACCAACTTGGTCATAACAGTAATCCTTATCTGGATTTGAATCAGCCCATACCGCGCTTGTTATAGCAAAGCCCAGTATCATAATTATAGCCGCAGTTGCAATGATTTTATCCTTCAATATTATAATATGGTCAATATCAAATTGAAATCTATTAGATCAAGTATCTAAATAATGAAATTTTCTCTTCTCTACTAAGCAAATATCTATTTTCACTTCCTACTTGTTGCAGATACAATTTTAATTACATCGTTATTTTTTAATTTATAATCAGCACCTAATCTCTTTCTTGTTCTAACATCAATAGCAAAAAGGAAACCTCTTCCTAATTCATCATGTATAGCATTTGCTAGATCTTTTGCAGTTGATTCCTCATTTAGTAAATAAGCTTCTGGGAGGATATTCCCTTTTTTGTCAGTCAACTTTGACTCGTCTTCAACAGGATAAACCACTATTTTCCTCAACAGGTCAAAACACGCGACGTTTAAAGCATCTTGAACACCAGTTGAACCGTGTTTTTTAATAAAATCAGAAACAATTTGGAGTGCGCTCCTTTGTTTTTCGGTTAATTGCACATTTTCCTTAATTTCGAATGAATTATCTCCTGGAAGATAATGCACAAAGCCATTTTTCGCAGCTTTTCTTAACAACATTTCTAGCTCGGCCGTGCAAGCTATTACATTATCGTATTTTACCATAATTTTTTTCAGATGATCTTGCGATGTTAAAATATCTGCCTTATTTGCTGCAATTAACACAGGTTTTACGATTTTTCTTGTATTTGTACAAAAGTCTAATAGCTCTTGTTCTGTCCAAGATCGAATTTTCTTATTTTGCAGTTTCAGATTATTCAAAACTTTATCTATTGCTGATTCCCTGATTCCCAATCCAGATAATCTTCTTTTTAATATTTGATTTGTATTTAGTCCGGAACTATCTAGTTCTTTTATCTTGTCCCAATCCCTTCTAATAATTGAAACAAGCCACATATCAAATTCTTCCTCTACAAATTTTATGTCTCCAAGAGGATCACCGGTACCTGGTGTTAAGGGCTTTCCTTCAGAATCAGTAGAGCCTGAAACATCAATAACGTGTATTAGGCCATCAGCCTGCCTAGCATCATCAAGGAATTTATTCCCAAGTCCTTTTCCTTCATGAGCTCCTGGTACCAGACCAGCAACATCAATTATTTGAACCGGTACAAATCTTATGCCATCGATACATATGGAATGAACTGGATTATCCTTAACTCCAAACTCAGTACAGACACATTTTACTCTCACATGACAAATTCCAAGGTTGGGCTTAACTGTTGTAAACGGATAGTTCGCAATGTTCACAATATTGTCTGTTGAGGCAGAGAAAAAGGTAGATTTGCCTACATTTGCCTTACCAATTAATCCTATAAGCACCTAATACGTTTGTTATAGTTCATAATTTAATGTTTTGAGATTTAAAATTAAACTGATCAAAATAGATCTTTGCAAACACAAAATTTAATTTCTTTGGGAATATAATATTCATAATTGGCCGGCATTTTTGCAATTACAAATTATTCAACAGACAGAGATATCCTTATTTCATATTTTATTAATTCATTGCAAATGCTTCAACACAGAGGAAAGGCATATTGGAGGATAATTATTGATAATCTAATTAAAAGCGGTATTGGTCCTTTTCCTTCTGATGGATCATTTCTAAAGCTCATAGAGAATAATAGTAACATTCGATATATGGTTGGTTTAGGCTATTTATCTAAAAGAACTCCTAGATTCAAAAGTATGAATAAAATTAATGTAATTCTAGATGGATTCTTTGTAGATATTGAAAAATTACATCTTCACCCACTCATCGGGAATGCAGCAAATGCGGATTCTCTATACAAGATTTATTGTATATTTAAAAAATTACTAATAGATAGTGAAAATCCTGAAAAAGCCTGTGAATTCTTAGACAGACATTTAAGAGGAAATCTTACTATGATGTATGATGGAAAAATTTATTCATATAGAGACTCTACTGGTTTCAAACCCCTTGTAAATGGTACGAACAGAAATAAATCAATCTCAATAATAGCTTCTGAAAACTCTCTTCGCATTCCTTTTCCAAATATAAATTTTCATGACGTAAAACCAGGACAGCTAATCAAGATGGATATTGAAAGTGGTCAAAATAAGATACTATCGCTTCCTATAACCAGGACCATGATAGACCCCTTTGAATTTATACGTGAATCTCATGTTACTGCAACTATAGATGGAAAAGGTATTTATGAAGTTAGAAAAAAAATTGGTAAGGTACAAGCAGATTTTCTTTCAACATATTCTGATATTGATATTGAATCAGCGTATGCAGAACCTGATTATCCTAGACCAATGACACTTGGATTTAGTGCAGAGTATCGCAATAAACTTCCAAAATTCGACTTGGGGGAGGGAATAATCAACGACAGATATGATGATTCTGATCGCATGATTGATTTTTCAGAAAATATTAGTAAGAATAAAATGATAACTTCTGGGAGGTCGTTAAAATATGTTCTTAAACATAAAATTAGTCAGAAAAATATTGGTCTAATTCAAGGAACAATTCAAACTGGAATAACCGCCAAAGAAACAATTTATTATTTAAGAAAATCAAATGTTAAATCAGTTTCTGTTATCGTTAGCTATGTTCCCACGGTGGATGGACGCCAGGTTGGGCTTTATACGCAGAATAGAGAATTGATTGCACATAAATACATTGGACAAGTGCCTAATCTTGAGAAATTAAATACAAAGATCGCAAAAGAATTGGGTGCGGATAAAGTGTATTATAATTCTCCTTCGATACTCTCCAAAGGTATTGGAATCTCAGAATATAATTTATGGTTCCCAGAATGGGTCAGATTTTTAGAATACCATAAGAAATGACATTTAAACGTGATGTAGATTTAACTCATTGGAAAAATCATCCATTTAAAAAAATCACAATATTGAAAAAGCAAGTCGTGGATGGAATAAAAATATATAATTTTCAAATTAGACAATATACACATAATTGTTCCTCTCAGAAAGATCATACAATTTATACTATTTATATGGAAACCGACAATAATAAAATTGAAACAAGATATAACCAAGGTAATTTAATGAACGACAATAACATTGAAAACTTAGCACTTTCTATCAAAAATTTCAATGGTGTTTATTCAATAATAAATCGATTGCTAATAGAGTTGAATAACTTTTAACAGAAAAATTGGAATAGATTTAATATATCGATAAGGTGTTTTTATCTTGCTTAACTTAGTCACTTGAATTTTGAGGCGATTTCATACTTTTAAATTCTATTAAGCCACAAAAAAGTAGACATAGCAATCACTTGCATAATATGATAAAATTATAAATAAAACTAGCAAATTCAACATATCCTCAACTGTCTTTGACTATTATTTATTTAAAAATTAATTAAATTTGAAATATTTTAGGATATTTTCTGAAAAAAAATTAAAACTGATGCTTAATTTGTATTGCACTTGATAGCTTTGGACGTTTATTGACAGAAATTGACGTAAGGAGTAAAATATATTTGACCAGAATAACTATTTGACTTCCCACCTCTCAAGCTAGCAATATAGAGGATGTGCTACCTAAATGCAAAATCAACCTATTTACCTTAAGGCCATTACTCTCAAAGACATTAGCGACCTCGAATCTATAAAAAATGATGCGAAAAGACACATGATTTTGATTGTACGAATAACACCTATGGCCCAGAAAGATATTGGATCATTACGAAAGGCTATAGATGATCTATATAATTTCGTTAAATCAGCGGGAGGAGATATTGCAAGATTGGGTGAAGAACGCGTCGTGATTACGCCGCCAGATGTAAAGATATGGAAAGGAGTTCATGATCTTAAATAGTTCTTTCATAATTACAATACCTTTATTGATTCTTGAACAAGTGGATGAAAACTCTGGATTTTGAATATTTTGTTGATAGAATTTGACAAGTTTTGACATTTTTTTCCTTCACCATGATTAGTTATTACTTTTTTTAATTTTGGTTTTAACCGGTTTATGTAAGCCAATAATTGATTATAATCACTATGGATAGAAAATCCCTGTATCACATCAATTTTGCATTTAATTTCAAGACTTTTCCTCTCTATAGTAATATTACGTTCTCCTTCCTGTAGCAGTTTTCCGACAGTAGAGTTAAATTGCTCTGACAATAAAATTACTTTACTCAAAGGATCATTTGCTATTTCACTCAAATATGTCACTGAAGGTCCACTTGTAAGCATCGAAGATGGACATAATATTATTGATCGTTCCCATTTTACAGATGGTTCTAATTTAACTAAGCTATTTATAAAAAGCGGATCTTCTGTTTGCTCACTTATCCGCTGTTTTAGAATCTTTGACAAATAGTCTGAATAGATCTCGTAAAAATTAAACATATCCAATATTTTTTCATCCACAAAAATATTGTCGGGATTTATTTTATTCATACTCCTTAATAATCCCAATGTTACACAAACTTCTTGCGATAAACCAATTATGGGAACAGGAATCAACAATCGACCACCTTCTTCAATAGTTGAATTGATACTTTTTACTAAATTTTCTTCCGCTACGTCTCTTGTAACAAATTTATCATCCCTATTACCATTAGTACTTTCTATAACTAGTGTTTCAGCTCTTGGGAAGTTCCAAAAAGCGTTGTCCACAGTATTGAGTCTACCAAATTTTAAATCACCGGTATATACAATATTATGATCACCGTTGCCTATATGCATATGCGTAGAAGCAGAACCAATCATGTGTCCCGAATTTGCAAAGGTTATTCTAACATCTGGAGAGATATCAGTTACTGCACCAAAATTTAGAGGAATTACATGAGTAATTAAACTTTCAATGTCTCTTGTAGAGTATAAGGGTTCTTTGCTTCTTGAAATATAATCCTGTAGTATTGATATCATAATTGGAAATGTGGGATCAGTACAATATACGGGACCGTCATATCCATATTTGAACAAAATTGGGACAGCACCACAATGGTCAAGATGTGCATGTGAAATTATAACTGCGTCTATTTCATTCATGCCTATTCCATATATATCTAATCTTGGTAATATATCATTATCTTCGTGGTCATAACTTTTAATTCCAAAATCCAGTAGGATTTTACTTTCATGAGTAACGACCAATATTGCACTTCTGCCAATTTCTGAAAAGCCTCCCAAACAAACAATACTTGCTTCTTCAGGGCCAGACAATTTTTGTCTAAATATTTTTTCACCAACGCGTTTATAAAAATACATCCGTTGTTCCGATGAACTGTATAATATTTCATTTATAGATTTGAGTAGCTTTAAATTTTTTGGGGCTCTCCTATACAGTAATTTCCAACCTGTTTTTTCGACTAATTGAATCTGCAGTCGATTCAATTCTGTTAGAGTTCTAAAATCACTCACAAAAATTGTTGCCTCTCCTAAAGCAGAATCAAAAAAAATCTCTGAAAGATCATTTGGATAAGAACAGCTGGATCGTAATATTTGATGAACAGCTTGTTCGGAAGATCTGATTGAAGTATCAGTTCTAATAACTATTCTTTTTTTTATTGAATTTACCATTTTGGAAATAATTTCTTGATTTTCTAAAAGGACAGTAGGTTTTCTTGAATACAATACGATAAATGGTCCTTCATATTCTATCTTAGTTATTTCGGATTCAGAGGGGATATTGTTCAGAATAGTAGCTACAATATTTTGGTTTCTCCCCTCATCCTGAACTCTATCATACATATCAATATTTCACTGAACTATACTCTCTTCATGTAGAAGTTTGTATATTGGAATGTATAATGATCTAAATAAAGGTTCTCAATAGATGCTGCTAATCGGCAATATGTCCCATGTTATGTAGACGACTATTAATTCATTGATTTTCCTGATTTTATTTTCAAGTTTATTTGCAAAGCGATAGAAATAAAATGAAATAGAACATCTGTATATCAAGACTAATTGACATCGGATCCGAATCATTTAATGGAATTACCAAGAAAGATATTAATTGGTAACGACGTAATCTTTCAACTCGGGTCATTTATAAAAGATCTGAATGACGAAGCCACAACAGTTATTGTAATCTCTGGAAATACTGTAAAAACAAGAGTAGGAAAGGTATGTATCGAAGCATTCGATAGCTCCTCTTTAAGGCATAAATGGATTGAGACTCCGAATGCTTCAATGAGTGATATTAATTCTTCTCAATCAATGATAAATCATGAACAACCTAATTTTATTATAGGAGTAGGCGGAGGGCGATCAGTCGATGTTGCAAAAATGATCTCCTTTAATCTTAACATTCCATTTATTAGCGTGCCTACTTCTGCGTCTCATGACGGAATTTCAAGTCCTTTTGTTTCTATTAGAGGTAGAGATAAACCGTATTCACTTAAAGCTAATGCGCCTATTGGTGTCATTGCAGATACAAAGCTTATTTCAGAAGCTCCATATAGGCTTCAGGCAAGCGGATGCGGTGATCTAATAGGAAAAATTACAGCAGTTAAAGATTGGGAATTAGCTAGAGACGATAAAAATGAGTACTTTGGCAGTTATGCAGCAAATCTTGCGAATATGAGTGCAAAAATAATTATGGAAAACTCTGGTAAATTAAAGAATCGTGGGTATACAAGAACAATTGTAGAGGCGTTAATTAGCGCAGGGGTTGCTTCTTGTATTGCCGGCAGTAGTAGACCTTGTTCTGGTTCTGAACACTTGTTCAGTCACGCATTAGAATATGTTTCAAATGGTAATTGTGGTTTGCATGGAGAAAGAGTTGGGATAGGGACAATAATCATGTCAAAGATTCACGGGTTAGATTATGAGAGCGTAATTAAGACTCTGGAAAATGTCAAGGCACCAACCACCGCGAAAGAAATTGATGTCAGCGAAGAAGAAATCATAAAATCATTATTAATTGCTCAATCCCTCAGACCTGAAAGATACACTATTCTCAATAAATTCAAGATGGATCAAGATTCGGCAAGGGAATTGGCAAAATCTGTCAGCGTCGTCTAACGAAATATCAATAAAAAACCTTCAAGAAATGAGTTCTTATGCATAGGAAATAATGTCAAAGATCTTATTTCTTCTGTTCTTTAGGTTCGAGCTTCTGTTCTTTAGGTTCGAGCTTCTGTTCTTTAGGTTCGAGCTTCTGTTCTTTTGGTGATGACTTTGATTTGTTATAAATCTCTAGAAATTTTATACTCTCAATAGAGGGAATGAATTTGAACAAATCGCCAGATATCGCCTTTTTGATTACTTGGAGTCCATCAATCAAAAAAGACTCTTCAGGCAAAGTTATGGTTAGATCGGATTTGTTAAGAGCTATTGAAACCTTATCCTTCTCCACAAGAAGCCTCCTTTTGATCAGAGAAGTTATTTTATCTTCGTCTGTCTTTAGAATTTTTAATATATTGACATTATAATTCAATGTTTTTCCAGCTAATCTATGGTTAAAATCAACTTGTACGCGTCCTGAACCAATAAACCTCACGAAACCGCGCCGGTCATCGATCTCAACGGCATCTCCTGCCTTTAATTCATCAGCTTTATCACCAAACTTTCTTTGCGGAATCATTCTAACCTTGTTTGGGTCTCTCAAACCGAATGCCTTGTCGGGCAATATTTCTACGTTCAAATTATCGCCAGGTTTTGCTGTCGACAATATTTCATCGAGTCCTTTTAATACCCATCCTTCTCCGATTGAGACTAATCTAGGTTCATATTTTATACCTGGGTCATACTGATTAGATTTTTTTGCATTTTCCTCAATTGTAGTTTCAAAAATTTCATCCGAATCCTTTACTTTAGCAGTATAGTCTATAAGTATGAGTGATCCTTTCTCTATTGTCACGAAATTTGCTGTCGGTTTACCATAATATTAAGCTTAACAACTTGGAGTTATTTACTCAGAATATCGTTGGCAACTGACAAACCATCTTTTATTGGGGGTACACCCAGAATGGACATAGAAGATGAGATCGCAGAAAGAGTTCTCATCACGTGGTAACTACTTACTTCACCCATACTTCCTACTCTAAAAACTTTTCCCTTAAGTTCGCCAAAACCTCCAGCCAACAAAACTTTGAATTTTGTCGAAATCAGTTCTCGAAATTTCTTGTCATCAATTCCGGTAAGATATTTTACCGCTATCACTACATTGCTTCTTGAACCTGGCTCTGCAAATGGTGTATAACCTAAGGCTTCCAATCCTGAATAAAATGCGTTAGCGCATCTAGTGTGTCGCTTAATTCTATTTTCCAATCCCTCTTCAATAATAATATTTAGGGCCTCTTGATATGCATAAAAAAGACTAATCGCAGGTGTGAAAGGAGTTTCATAGTTCTCATTGTAATATTTGAAATATCTCTTTAAATTCAAATATTGGCTTGGTGGAGGATTTTCGATCATGTATTTTTTTGCTTCCTTACTTATCGAAATTGGGGCTATTCCCGGTGGTGCTGCAAGTGCTTTCTGGGTTGCGGTGAAGCATATATCTACATTCCATTTATCTACAGGTAATTCATCACCGCCAAGAATTGAGACTGCATCTACAACAAAGAATGCTCCATGAGACTTGCAAATATCGCCTAATTTGGATAAATACCTCAGAGTAGTACCTGTTGAGGTCTCGTTATAAACTACGTATAATGCCTTAATTCTAGAGTTATTTTCAAAAGCCTCTTCTATTTTCTCGATTGGGGGGTTTTGACCATATGGTGAGTTTATCCTAATAGTTTTCCCACCATAGTTGTCAATAAGATCTGCAAGTCTAGTACTAAACTCTCCGTTAACAGGTATAATCACATTATCATCTTTTTTTATCAGATTTACAACTGAAGCTTCTACGGCACCGGTACCGGACGTTGTAAGTACCACAATATCATTTGAAGTTTCAAATACAGTTTGTGTCTTACTAACAATATCTTTGTATAATTTTCTAAAATCATCACTTCTGTGGTTTATCATTGGCGTTAACATTGCATTAATAACTCTATTAGGAACATTAGTTGGACCAGGAAGCATTACAAGGTATTCCAATTACATTCATGAAAAGATTATAGCCAATATTTATAATTACGTAAAAGTTTGGAAAGAGAAATAAATGATTTTACTTTCTTCTAATTTATGTTTAAAGAACGTGCTAGAAAAATTCTTGATTCTATATTCGACAGTGGATTCAATGCATTGATGGTTTTCAAACCAGAAAATATATTTTATTTGACTGGCTTTTGGGGTGAATGTATAGCCATGTTTGAACAGGACGAAATCAAACTATTTGTTCCTAAATTAGAAAGCGCTAGAGCAGAGAATGAATCTAGATATTCAGAAATTATTTCAACTGAACGTGGAGTAGGATTAATAAAATCAATTGTTCCTTACTTGTCAAAATCTAGATTTTATTCCGATTGCAGCGATTATGAAACAATTCGATCAATTTTACCATATACGGATACCAGTAAATTTGTCTTGGATGCGGAACCATTTTACAATTCAAGGAGTATCAAAGATGAACTTGAAATTGAAAATATTAAAGAGGCTTCCCACATTATAGACAGACTTTACGAAATTTGCATTGAAGAGATAAAAGCAGGACTAACTGAAAAACAGCTTCAGGCAAAGTTACTCTATGAGGCGATGAAACTTGAAGCCACTTCCACATGTTATCCCTTTACTTTAAATCCATTTATTGTTGCAGGAGGATCAAATAGCGCACTACCTCATGCGGAAACATCAAATAGGAAATTTGTTGATGGAGATGCCGTTGTTGTCGATCTAACTTTGAAATATAAAGGATATGTCTCTGATGCTACTCGTACTTTTGCCATAAAGAAAGCGAATCCTGAGATGGTCGAGATTTATGACATTGTTGAGACATCTCAAAATGAAGGTCTCGAACAAGTAAAAGAAGGGATTGAATGTGGCAAAGTAGATGAAGCTTGCCGTAAGGTGGTATCAAATAGAGGATATGGCCGAAATTTTATTCATTCTACAGGACATGGAGTTGGTCTAGAGGTTCATGAACAACCATGGCTACGTCAAAATGAATCTAAGAAATTATCAAAAAATATGGTTGTTACTGTTGAACCTGGTATCTACATAGATTCTAAATTCGGAGTTAGGATAGAAGATACAATTGTAGTTAAGGATAAAGGTCCAAACATCAATGAAGCAACCTTAACCAAATTTACCAAAGAGTTACTAATCTTGTAGATCAAAAAAACATATCACATTAATCAATTTTTAGTTTTTTGCAAACAATTTTTATTAAATCTCTTGCTATTTCCCTTTTTGATTTAAGTGGAACATGAATTATGTTCTTTTCTTTATCTATTATATAGACTTCGTTTGTATCAGAACCAAAATTGCATCCTTCTCTTGAAACATCATTGGCTACAATGATATCACCATTGCACTCATTCAGTTTATCATAAGCCTTTTTAATTAGCGATTTCTCAGAAATATTATATTCCGCTTTAAATGCTACCAGAAAAATTCTCTTATCTAATTTTTTTAGTTTGTCGACAATTTTGCTTGTGGGAACAAGCTTAATAATTTTAGTTCCATCTCGAGTATCTATTTTGTTCGGCCTATTCTTGTTTGAATCTGATAAGGAGAAATCTGCGACTGCGGCAGCCTGGAAAACAACATGCTGTTTTTCTTTCAAAATAGTTTCTCTTACAGCTTCAAACATTTCTTCGGTGGTCTTGACTCTTATAACATTCATTCTTGGATCACTTGCAATATTCAGGTATCCATAACCGTAAACTAATGTTACTTTGAAACCTTTATCTGAGCAATGTTGTGCTATATTCAACCCCATTTTTCCAGAACTTAGATTGGTCAAAATTCTAAATGAATCAATATATTCAACAGTTGAACCTGCTGTTACCAATACGTTTATTGATGACATTGCTTTTTGATTATTTCCAATTTTATTAATTACAAATTGTACTACATTTTCTGCAGAAATTACTTTTGCTTTATCTTCCGAAATTGATGGTTCTAATATAGAGACTCCTAACGATATTAATTTTTTAATATTTTGCGTTATAATGATATTTTCGTACATAGCCTCATGCATTGCTGGAGCTATTATTATTGGAATTCTTGATCCAAAAGCGATGCTCAACACAGTAGTTATCGGAGTATCCTCTATTCCGTTCACAAATTTTCCCAAAGTATTAGCCGTGCAAGGATATACGATAATAAGATCTGAATTACCATAATTAGCTAGGGAAACATGTTCCAAATCTGATGTTAATTCGCTTACTGTTTTGTTTCCAGTAGCCCAATTCATTATTTCTTCTGTTAATAATTTAGATTTAGTTGATTTTGACATTACAGGAAATATTTCTGCTCCATGGCGCATCAGCATCCTACTAAGATCTATTGCTTTGTATGCAGCAACACTTCCAGTTATGCATAACACAATTTTTTTCCCCTTTAGAATACTGCTATCTAAACCTATTATTTCTTTTGAGACGTGTTTTCCATTATCAGTGGTGCTATATGATGGATTCATGTTTATGTCTAAACTCTTTTTAACATTTTTTCTAGCTTGGCCAATTCTTCTCCTGCCATATGATATGTATGTTCTTCCGTTGGGAACCTTTCGGACTTAACCTCATCCTCATATTCTTTTATTGCGTCATATATTTTTCCTGCCAAATCTAGATACCTCTTGACAAATTTAGGTTCAATGTCCTTGTATAAACCCAGCATATCATGAATAACCAATACTTGCCCATCTACATGAGGACCACACCCTATACCAATTATTGGTACTTTAATGATTTCAGATATGATTGATGATACTTCACTGGTAACTTTCTCAAGAACAATGCTAAAAACACCTGCTTCTTCTAGAGCTTTGGCTTCGCTTATCAATTTAACTGCACCTTCAGCAGTTTTACCCTGTGAGCCGTACCCATGATACAATGGAGTGGTTTGAGGTTTTAACCCTATATGTCCCATTACAGGAATACCAAAGCTAGTGAAATTTTTGATTATATCAATAAATTCCTGTCCGCCCTCTAATTTAACTGCATCACAACCACATCTTAAGAATTTAATGGCGTTACCAATTGAGTCTTCCTTCCCTGTATAATACGAGCCGAATGGCATATCAGCAACTACTAATGATCTTGTAATTCCATTTGCTACTCCTTTACAGAAAGTTAACATTTCATCCATTCCTATTTTTCTTGTGGTATCATAACCCAACATGACAGTAGCTGCACTATCACCTATCAAAACTATATCCAGATTAGCTTCATTACAAATACGGGACATGGAATAATCGTATGACGTTAACATCGTTATTTTCTCCTTGTTTTTTTTCTTATTCATTATTTCAGAAATTGTTATCTTTGATTTTTTTTGATTTTGCATTCTAAATCCCTTTCTTTATCATAAGTAATGATTTGTGCATATTTTCCTTATTATTAAAACTGTTAACTAGTCGTAATAAATATTGCTTATCTTTCTTGACCAATTGTTTTGCAATTTTTATCATATTTGGTATGACACGTACAATATTATCAACAATGGTAACATTAGATACTATTGCTGTTCTAGATAAAGGATTTAGATCAACTGAAATTACTTTCTTACCCATTTTTACTAGATTTTCTGTTCTATCTCCATCTTCAAGCGCTAGGAAAATAGTATCAGAATTCATTATTCCATTTTTATCAACAAATTTTCTATTACTTGAAATATTTTCAATTATTGTCTTTGATTTATTATCCAACCCCAATACAACTATTGCGTTTTCCTTTTTTAATATGCTAGCGATAGCACTAGATCTGGCTGTACTTTTATGAAAAAGATTCACCTCAATTCTTGATTTGGTAACATTACTCAGAGTTACCAGATCTCTAGCACATAGTGCAGCTGTGTTACCATTTATAGAGATAATTGGTTTTTTTGATAGCAACATCAAACAAACAGCCACTTTTTCGGCTTCATATGCAAATTTTGTAGTTTTTTCACCTAATAGATAATCAAATGCCTCTCCTCTACCATGAGCTATTAGTCCATGCGGAACAACAATTCCATTGTTGAATCCTTCTACCAACTTTTCACGTATAACTAGCGAATTTGCCCTTGGATGAGTTGGAGTAATTTTATGTTTCATCTTTTTTAGTAAGTCTAACTCCTTTATTTTCAATTTCAGAAATAAATAATCTTGCAGCAAAGTTTTTTGAAATCTCTTTTATAACTTTTAATTCATTTTCTTTCACAACTGTAAAAACAGTTTGCCCAAACAGTGCTAGACTACTTTGGAAACCATTTTGGCTCAAAAGATTCATTAGATTATTGCAAGTTCTATTTGCAAATCCTAAACCTTGTGAAAATCGGTAAGACAAATCTAGAAAATCTATAATTTTTTCTGTTTTTAGGACTTTCAGCATCATTTTGTGACAATCATCATTTGAGATCCTTCTAATCCCTTGGATAAAATATTGAGTAAAGACAGGAGAAAAACAAAAAATAGCCACTTTACAATTATTTAATTTAATAACGGTCGTTTTTCCAATACCTGGGGCACCACCCTTAGTTCTAATACAAAAACCTCCATAAAATTCTGATAGTACTGTTCCTAAACCTGTTTTACACTGTATTTCAGCGTTATGAGCTATCTGAGCTGTTTCAATATCGGAGAGTCCTAAGGAAAGTGCGTCATTTAGTGCGTAAGAGAGACTCAAAGCTCCAGAACCGCTTGTACCAATTCCGTACCCAATGGGCACTTCCACTTCATGATTTACCTTTAGAAAGTAGTTCTTCTTCGCTTTTTTTAGAAATTCATTTATTACGAATTTTGAAACTATGGCATCTTTTGAAATAATGCCGTTGATACGAATTATGTAATTATTCCTTTCACTATTGTACAGTTCGATTGTACTCTTGACACCTTTCTTAATAGAAATCCCAGCTCCGAGCGAACCACGATTAAGAATGGATTCATCCTTGACTTCACTGTAGAATCCAGTAATGTGACTCGGACTATATGCCGTTGCAACAGAAATAGGTGGACTTATTTCTAAAGTCATTTATGTCATAATATAATATCTTGAAAAATATAAGAATAATGTTTAATTAATTTATATGCATTTAAATTTTATATGTCTCAAAATGAACGACGTTTGCAAAAAATTGGAAGCAGTATTTTGATGTCATTGCCAGCAGAATGGATAAAGACCCTAGGTCTAAAAAAGGGAGATATTCTATCCATTGAAATTAATGATGATAACTCAATCACGATATTTCCGGTTAGTGATAGAAATAGTCAGGGTAAGGAAATTGCGATTCATCTATTTGATCTGTCTCACGACAAACTGATCAATCAAATTTATGGTGCATATTTGTTAGGTTATGACATTATAAAGATAGGAGGTAAAAATCAGATTGATTTTGAAAATAGGGAAATTATAAAAAAAGCAATGAGGAATCTGATTGGCCTAGAAATCGTTGACGAAGATGGACTTAATATGACTATTCAATTTCTTCTAGATGCGCATTCTATGAATATTTCAAAAATATTGAAACAAATGAGCTCTATTGTCAACGGTATGCATAGAGATATAATTACTGCCATGAAAAATAGAGAAACCGATATAGACCTTCTTGTGAGGGGAAGGGATGATGAGGTGAACAGACAATATTTCTTGATTGTACGATTAATTAGAACTGCAATGATGGATCGTAAATTGGCATCTAGTCTTGGCCTTAGTAATATAGATATACTGGATTATAGAATTGCGGCAAATCATTTAGAAAATGCAGGAGATCTTATTTCCAAATTATCCTCACAGTTATCAGGTATTCTTGATGAAACAAAATACGAAAAAATTATTGAAGCAAATTTCTTAATTTTAGAAATGCAAGAAAAATCTATATCGGGATTCATTACTAAAGACACTGAAAAGTCCTCTCATGTGGTAACTCTCTTTAACAAATTCAATACGATATCTAATTTCATAAAAAATTATGATATCAAACTAGAAGGGAATTATCAATTTGTATTAAAGATAATAAATACGATTTACATAATGGATGAAATAGCCAAGTGTTGGGTTGATATTGCAGATTTAATCAAACCAGTATATTCTATCAGATAAAAAATTTTACAGGCTTTTTTTGTTGAGCAATTAAACAACTAACTAACTCTCAAGCTTTGCAATTACATCGTCAAAATATCTTAATGGAACTATCTTTACTGTGTTGAATGAAGAAATTCCCACGGCAATACTTAGTTCCTCTATAGCATGTGCATTTTCGGCATCCAAAATAATAATCCATTGATGCTCAAGAACCGACATGTAAAAAGCCACGACCCTTTTTACATTGAATCTTGAAATATTTGTGTTAATTTTGTTCTGTATTTCTTTAAAGATTTTCTTACTTGTTTCATTATTTAATGGACAACTTTCTGGACTGTGCGTTGCGAATACACCGAACAATGAATTCTTATCCGATTTCATTTTGTCTACTATTTATTTGGACATTTAAATGAGTTATCAAAGATCTGCAAATCAAGTTAATTGTTCTAAGGCAAAACTAGAAAATGTGTTTATCATGATTCATTGATTGTTACAAGCGCTGCGCTTTTTGCAGCGAATTCTGCAGTTCTTTCAGATTTATTGTCACTTCCAATTATTAATACATCATCCGCTTGAGGACTTAAACATTCTACCAATAAATTATGTAATTTTTGCTCTTTTTGAAGTGCATCAAAATTGGTGTTTGGAATCATAAACCTCTTATCTTTAAACACTAAAGTTGTAGCCCCAAGGGCGTTCATTTTTATTGCAGCGTCCCTCTGCTCTATTCCTGTTCTAATTACATAACTCATTTGTTTTAGCAGAATCGCGTAGTTAAATTCGCCTAATGCAACCGAACATGTAGAAATACTCATTTCAGCCGGCATTGATAATATTAATTCTGAGAGTAATTTGTTTCCTTTTTCACTTATTTTTGTTCCAGTCTTATCAGTTTCAATAAGATCATAAATCTTCAAGTGCTTAACAAGGGTTTTTACTGTTCCTTCCCCTAGATCTAATTTTTTACATAGAGTATGTCTACTAACATGTCCTCTTTCTTGAATGAGTTGTAATGTCTTCAATATATGCACTATCTCGAATGAAAGAATACGACTAGGTGCAATTCTGCTTGCTACCTTCTGAAGTGTCCTCACATAGGTATGCATTGCGTTTATGGTAATACAACTAATAGTGTAATTTATAGAATATCATGAAGGTCAATTAGTTTTGTTGGATAAACCAACCAATTATTTATATATATTAGATATATTAAAGAATGAGATGTCATATAGTAGGCAATTATTAATAAAACGATCAGATATTTCCAAGGTAGCAATAGGCATATTGGTTGCAATCATGTTGTTTGGATTTTTTGTAGTAGGATTTGACCAAGGACAACTTTTTAGTTTGGTTGAAGGTAAACAGGCATTTGATTCCAAGTGGTTACATGAATTCACTCATGATATGAGACATGCCGCTGGTTTTCCATGTCACTGAAAATGAACTGGATAATGAAGTGGATAATGAACTATCTATGAGAACACTGCCTTTTCTCGTTATTACAATTATTTCAGGTGCCATTGCAGGCACAATTCTTGGGATAATTAATCTCGGGATAGTGGAACCATATATTGATAAAGCAATCGAGTTAGAAACACAAAAAGACATTCAAGCAGGTCAAAATGTAAATTTGGATGAGATCGTTGGCTACAGAATTTGGCAAAAGGGTGGCGAAATTGTTGGAGGGATTATTTATGGTATTTCATTATCTTCATTATTCGGGATTGTGTTTGCCTATTCAAGAAATTCGTTACCCACTAGTAATGACAAAGTGAAGGCAATCTTCCTAGCTTCAATAATGTGCTTTGTACTCTTTATAGTTCCTGCATTAAAATATCCTGCAAATCCTCCTGCTGTTGGAGCTCCGGAGACAATTTACTATCGTCAAGGTCTATTTGTAGGATTTCTTGTCATTTCTGGAGCCACTGCACTGGCTGCAGCGGCTATTATATTAAAAAAAATAGATGGAACAACATCCAAGAAAATTTCTATCGCGTGTGCCATTTATGGAGCTGTCATGCTCGTATCTTATTTGGTTATGCCTCCAAATCCAGATAAAATATCAATACCAATAGACCTGATAATAACATTCAGATTTGCCAGCGCGCTAACGATTAGCATGTTCTGGGGTATCCTTGGTCTAACATTTGGTACTTTATGGAGCAAGTTTAAACCTCACAAGTTTGAGAAAATTACAGCTTTCTAAGATTCATTTTTTTCTTGCTCATCTTTTGCAATAATGGTTCTTTGATAAGACATTATATTCTGATATAGTAAAGAGACGATACTTTGTTGCTGCAAATAATGGCATCTGATTTTTTATTTTGTATAAGAATATTTATATGGAATTGTAATACTATCATTCTCATAGCTAGAAAAACTGTTTACGGTAAATGTCCAAAATGTAGGACTAAGAGTCAACTTGAGGTACTATCAAGTAATCCTGGAAATGAGAAATTTAAGTGCAATATGTGCTATAACAAATTCACGATGGACGAACTTTAAGAATTAATATCCATTTTATTGAAAACTTCTCTTTTCTATATGGCTATTTCCTGAAAAGTACAGATAAAAATTAATTTATTCGAAAGTCCAATTTATTATAGAATTTAAAGATATTAAGATTGAAATAGTTGATCATCCAAATTATGATTGGTTTGGATACTGTAGATGGATCTTTAGGCAATACAAAAAAAAATTCCCTTCCTGAAAGTTCGCATGAACACCATAATCGTTTCTCTAACAAAAGATCGGTATATCATTCGTCCTTTCAATATCCAGTAAAAATAGGAGATGAATACGATGTAAGTATTGAAGATATGAGTAGAAACGGTGATTCTGGTGTTACACGGATTGGAGGATTGATTACTTTTGTAACCGGGACAAAACCTGACGACAGAGCAAGAATTAAGATTACAAAGGTAGGAAAAGGATATGCTAGAGGACAGCTGATTGCCTATTTAGATACACAAAAATAAAGAATCTTAGATATCTTTACGATAGAATTATAGTCTAAGATTTATAAAAATAATTGCGCAAATGAATTTGTAAGTTTATTGTTATTTAGTAAGATTATGATTGTTTAATTATGCATATGGAAAAAATGAGCTGCAAGTTATATTTTCTATAATCATGATTAAAGACTATTCCAAGATAAGCTACATAGACTACCATGAAATAAAGGTTTAATTTATAGCACTATCAAAATTATGCGTGGAACGCTTCCGGGGAATACTTTTTTTTGGATAATGTGGAACGATCTCATAAAGCTCTACTTCTTACTGGCAGTGTAGTAGTAAAGTCATTTTTAATGGCAATAGTTTCAAGTTACATCTTTTGTGGCAGTATTAATCCAAATATTTTATTTTTTCATTGTATTAATAATGTTCCATTTGTAAGTGCAAGCGTAGGCGCCGTTGCAATCATGGGAGTTTTTTTTGGATACTATATTATTAAGATCAAGACATTTGATTCGATATTTCAAAATCTAATGATGGCAGACTTCATAGTGACTGCAATGTTTTTTGGAGCGTCCTTCTCTGCTCCTTCAATTATTGCTTCAAAAGTGATGATTTGGCTATTTGGTGTATGGATACTTGGTATGCTTCTTGCTCCATTTAATAAGGAAAGAACTATCTTAAAAAAGATAACGCAATACGGTGCACTGGTCGCTTTAGGAGCTTTGCTTACTGCACATTTTATACCTAATCTACAGGAATTTCAATCTTCATATACTAGTGGAATTATGGTAACAAGTCTTCTGAGTTTATTTGGAGCCGGCAGAGACAAATAAATTAATTTCGCAAAAATTTCAATTAATGTAAAATCATAACTTACCTTCTGAAGGGAAGTCGAGACTGTAAGAGTTAGTGGCGAGCAATGAAGCAACAATCTAC
>VBPX01000064.1:0-2192 GCA_005877075.1 Nitrososphaerota archaeon
ATCTAACCTACTACTTTTATTAAAATTTTCTTATTTAAAACTTGATTTTAGGCAATTTTGGACAAAAAATAACCAAATTCGCAAACATAATCTCAGATAAAATTAGAGAAGTTAAATATGCTATGTGTGAACAAGTGCATTTTTTTTGCTTGTCCATACCCCAACCCCTATCACTGATATTCCAATACATATTATCATGAGGTCTGCTGGAATCAGAATAGATGCTACATGATTAACTGTTCCAAAAATGATCAACAGTATTCCAAACAATGTTAAAGATATCCCTGAGATTATTTCTCCATTAAGGCCCATGCCAACCATGTCTATGATAAATAATATCTGTCAATAAAAATTATTTCATTGTTTTTGAAAAATTAGTCAGATCTCAATCTTTCAGAGCGTTTTTTCCAAGCAAACAACATGAAAATAAAGGGAATGGTCATTACCGTGGTCGCTATAAGTACTGGTTGCACAGCCGTCATATCTACAGGGATGCCAATTGCCATAAAGTATGGAAATGGGTATAATCCTGATACAAAAAACCACAATGCTATAATCAATGCTATATATGGCAAATTTTTTTTGAAAAAGGATATCTTATGTATTTTACTAACATCACACCTTATACATCTGGTTCCTTGTCTATTAATACATGAAGAGCACACAATTTTAGAACAAATAACACAAGACCTATTACCAAATCTAGATCCACATATTTCGCAATTAGCCAATCCTGAAGATCATGCTTGATATTACATAATAACGTTTTAGATATGTCAAAAATTTACCGGCGCTATTTTTGAGAAAAATTATGGAATATGCTGGATATAGATCGCAGTCATCGTAGCTGCATTAATCTAGCCGTTTATTGAATTTTGGCTCAAATTTCTCATAGACGGTGGAGTTAACAAGATAGTCTGATTTCTAATAACTTCCCGTGGAGGCAACCCGTATTCATGCCTCAGCTCTGCTTGCTGTACATTTATTCGCTCGGCAGAAAAAGACGGTCCAATGTATCCATACAATAAGTACGCAATTATTATACCCACTAGAGACAAACCCATCAACAATATGCTCAGGGCAACACCTTTCATATGCATGTATCCTGATCCAGAATAAATCTTGTCATCGTGTGCAGACATGATCTTTGTTAGCTACCGAAAGTGTTTAAAAGTATTTGTATTAGGTATCTACTTAGTCCAAATCTAAAATTGAATCTGAATTAACTATAAATGAATAAAAACTTCGTTTTTTTATAAAGTTAGATGATAGAAGAAAAACTGGAATCAATTGGTATCAAATTATCAAATCCGTCGCAACCCATCGGATCTTATGTTCCTATCTTACGGAGTGGGAATTTGATTTTCGTTTCTGGTCAAATTCCACTAATTGATGGAACTTTGCCAGAAAAATATAAGGGAAAAGTATCTAATCAGGACTCCGTAATTGCAGGCAAGGAGGCATCAATACAAAGTACAATAAATGCACTGGAACACATCAAAAAATTTTTGGGAAGTTTAGAAAAAATATCGAAATTTGTGAAAATAACCGGATACGTGAATAGTGATCCTTCCTTCAAAGATCAACCAAAAGTCATCAACGGTGCATCTGATTTTTTGTTGGAGATATTTGGTGAAAAAGGTAAACATACCAGAGTTGCGGTTGGAGTCAATAGCCTGCCTCTTGACAGTATAGTAGAAATAGATGTGCTTTGTGAGGTTAAATAAAATCAATTATGATCAAAATATTCGCATTTTGAAATAGTTGAGTTGAGTTGACTTTTCAAAATAAAATTAAGGGAATTACTGATTAAGATGAGTTATTCAAAAAAAAAAAACAAAATTCTTATTTACCATCTGTTAAGTTTTGTTTGAATTGGACATACTGGAAGGCAACAACTTGACAACGAATCTCTTCGAAAGATATTCTGCCAATTCGCGTAATTGGAAATTTGTTGTCTCTGTTTCTCAATTAAATGGAAATTTCTATGATGCTTTAGTAAGCAATCCAAATGAAGTTTGGCAACTTAAGATTGATTCTATCTATAAACCAAATCCATTGATTGTCGGAACAAAAGTTGACGTAGATCCGGTTAAATTTAATGATAATACGCATATGCCATTTGGATATAGAAAATTAGATCTAAAGAAAATTGGCAAAATTTTATCCAATATTAGTGAAACTGACGAGGA
>VBPX01000064.1:2237-9526 GCA_005877075.1 Nitrososphaerota archaeon
AATACCTACTCCAAATAACAGTTATGCATACGGACCCTTTTTGTTTACTCAAAAAAATCCAATCAAAGTAGACGAATATCAGAAAAATGTTTCCGACAAATTAGCTAATAGACTCAAAGACAAACTGAGATTATTGTATTCTGGATACGGTTAACCACATAACTTTAATTATATTTTTATTATCTTTGCCCTAGAGAATAAAATCAATGGGGCTCTGACAATTCTCTTACCAAACCTAGTAACCGGTCACAGATGGGGTCGGCCGGATTTGAACCGGCGGCCTCCAGCGCCCAAGGCTGGCATCATACCAAGCTAGACGACGGCCCCGTATCAAAGTTCAGCAAATGCCATATTCCAAGTATAATTTTAACTTTGAGATATTCAATAGTTGAATGTTTTCTACTGAATTCGGAGTTTCTTGGCAACAATGGCTAATGTACTTTATGTTCATTTTCAAGTTACGGAATTGAATCGCGTGTAAACATCAATATATCTAAATATCTTTAATTTAGAATTTCAGGAGTTGGATATCTTTGACAGCTATATCAGGGCCGGAAAGATAGCTTCCAAGGTTAGAGAATCTGCTAGGATTCAGGATCATACCGGCAGGACATTAAGCGAAATATGCAATGAGATTGAACAAGAAATTGTTAAAAACGGTGGAGATCCGGCTTTTCCAGTTAATGTCAGTCTGAACGAAATTGCAGCCCACTATACAGCAGAGCCAAATGATCCCATAACTGTAAAAAACTCTGATGTATTGAAGATAGATGTAGGTGTACATATTGACGGCTACATCGCTGACACGGCCGTTACAATCAGTAATGACCCTAAATATCAAAATTTGATCAATATTGCTGAAAGGGCTCTTGACGAAGCAATAAGCATTGCAAGATCAAACACAAGAGTTTCCGATATTGGAAGAATAATTGAAAAAACCATCACAAAATATGGATGTAAACCAATTCAAAATTTGAGCGGGCATTCACTCGAACGATATACAATTCATGCTGGAAAGTCTATACCGAACATTTGGACAATTGGTCATTCCTTTAACTTATCTGTAAATAATGTATACGCAATAGAACCATTTGTAACAACCAAGGACGGACAAGGTATTGTTTATGAAGGAAAAATTAAAAATATTTTTGGAATTGCATCACGGAAGCCTACAAAAGACCAAAAGGTTGATGATTTTTTGGCATATCTTTGGAATAATTTCAAAACATTACCATTTGCCTTGAGATGGATTGTTAACGATTATGAAGAAAAAGAAGCAGTCTCCCTTTTAGAAAAATTGCTAAAAAAGAAAAACGTACATGCATATCCAATCTTGGTGGAAGGAGCAAACAAAATAGTGGTTCAAGCAGAACATACGATAATTCCTCAAGAGTCTGATACAATAACAATAACAAAGTAGTGATTGCCTATTGATGCAGGCCATGGCTCAATCAGGAGAATTTTGTATTTATTTGCATATCGAGATTTTTTTATCAATATAGTTTCAGAATACTGCTCCAAAATATGAAAATGACAAAAAAGGTCATATTTTTCAGATTAACATTCAAATACAAGTTTGGGCTAGTTCTGGTATGAAAGCAAAAACAATTATATATAGTGCGTATTTGGCTTTAAAACTTTGGTTGTACAGAAAAATAAAGGGAAGAAAATCAAGGCCTGAAAGGGAAATTTCCATGTAATTAAATTCAATTTTTCTTTATATCGCGAATTATTGATACATGTTATCTCTTTCTCATTATGTGAGTTAATGTGAATTTTGAGCAATATGCAAATTCCTTAAAACTCGGGCACAGTAATATTAGATAGCAAATGATTGACTGCCCTAGTTCTGAACTTAGGAAATTAGGTTTATCGGATATATTTGATGATGATTGGACAAGGACAATTTATTCTGTCGATGCAAGTCATTGTGCAATTAAACCTCTAGCTGTAGATTTTCCATCCGATGAATACGATGTTCAAAAAATATGTACCTATGCAAACGAACACAATATTCCCATTACCTCAAGAGGAGCTGGTACCGGCCTATTAGGACAATCATTGTCAGACGGAATTATATTAGATTTTACTAAAAAAATGAACAAAGTTTTGGAGATTGGCGATGACTATGTAATCGTTCAACCAGGAGTTGTAAAGGCAATTTTGGATATGGAACTTGCAAAAAGGGGGAAATTTATTCCGCCGGATCCTGCAAGCAGTAACTATTGTACCATTGGTGGAATGGTATCTAACAATTCAAGCGGCCCACATGGATTGGGTTATGGAAGCATAATAAACTACGTCCAAGACGTGAAACTAGTTTATAGTAATGGAATGATGGGTTTTGCAGCTCAAAAAAAGTATGATGAAAAGGTTAGCAAAATGTTAAAATTAATTTTACCAATTGCTGTTGATATAAAAAAATATTATCCAAACGTAAGCAAAAATTCTTGTGGGTATCGTCTAGATGCAGTATTTGATAATAATACTATAAATCCTCAAAGATTATTTGTGGCCTCTGAAGGGACTCTGGGCATTATAACAAATACCCGAATATCTATACGGGACTTTCCGGAAAAAAAATCTCTTGTTATAGTCAAATTTAAAGACATCCTAGATGCAGTTTCAGCAGTACCATCAATTCTAGAACATGGACCGGTTGCGATGGAATTATTGGATAAAGGAACAATATTGGAAGGATGGAAACATGGTGATTCAAACGATAATAATTCTTGCATAATGTTTGTAGAATTTCATGGTGATGATAATTCTATTTATGAGCAGGTTCATCAATTTGAAGTTCATTTGCAGAGAAAGGCAACAATTCTAGAAACTGGACATGATAAAAATAGTGTAAATAGAGCTTGGAGTGAAAGAAAGAATTCACTAAATAGCGCTATAAAAAAAGGAACAGGTTCAAGAAAACCAGCTGGACTTATTGAGGACACCGTAGTTCATCCTGATATTTTATATGACTACACTATTTTTCTTTTAAAAATGCTTGATACCTACAATCTTGATTATGTAGTTTATGGACATGCAGGAAATGGTAATTTGCACCTTAGACCAATGATAGATATTAACTCAAAAGAATCAGATTCATTTATGAATATGATAGCTAATAAAGTTTTTAACTATGTTGCGGACGTCCATGGTTCCATATCGGGAGAACATGGAGATGGGTTGCTAAGAACAAAATATATTCCCATGATGTACGGTTCACGGATGTATGATATTTTCCAAAAAATAAAATTAATATTTGATGAAAAAAAAATTATGAATCCCGGAAAGAAAATTATATAGTCAAATTTTTCCAATTAGATCTATACACAGAACTAAATTATCTAAGTAAATCCTCTAAGTAAAATGATTAGTATTTTTGATACCATTCCATATGTGTCTACGATTTCAATGATTACAAATTAATTTTCTTTAATTTATACCAAGTGCCAAATCTAAATATCAAAATTCCTGCTGCAATTGTAAGTAGCGACACGACCAGTGTTTGAGGATTTATTACTGCTTTTAATGAATTGGGAGCTGAAGAAACATATTCGCATTTCTCGTTGTCATGAGTGCAATTTTTTTGGATCGGAAAAATAACAATTACTAGAACTAGTAAAATCAAAATAAATGTTCCTATTAGAGAACATACCGCACCGGCCTTTATTATCCTGTCGACATATTTGATAATCATTTCCAATCAGTAATTAACCTATTCAAATTTTAATCCTCTTTGGATCTATAGCAACAAAACTGTAGGATTCATTATTTGAAACAAGCTCAAATTTATTATTAAAATAGTGGAATGGTAACTGTTGATAAATATGTTTATCCCACAATTCATGTACTGCATCAAAATATAGCTTTCTTGATTCTCCTTTCATCCTTAATAGTTCATGAGTCAATACATGCGATACCTTTGCACAATTTTTATCTGCGTAAAATTTTATTCTAGCTGAATCAGAAAGGGGATTTTTTGCTCTCTCCCAATAAGCTATTCCAAAGTTTTCTGAAGAATAACCCTCTGTTTTACAGTCCGTCCAAAATGGTTTGGAATATGAAAGGTAAAAATGGTAAGTTGCTTTATCTCTATCAATATGATCTCGCGCTAGATAGGAGATCGACATTCTGTCAAATACATTTCCAGGAATTACAGGAAGAATATCGGCTTTTACCTTTAAATTTACATCAAATGACCTTCTAATCCATTGATGAAAAAATCGTGACATTAAAGAGACATAGTACCAATCCTCATTTTGCATCCTAATCCATTCCTTATTTTTTGCAACATAGATGAAAAATAGAGTAGGATATTGCAATATGACTTATTTTAAGAAATTATGTAAATAAAAACTAATGAATGAACATAGATTATGACTTTCTTATTGTGAAAATTGACTATGTTCGTTATAGAGGTCTGACGTTAAATTGAATTTAGAACGTAACCTTCTAATTAATTCTGCTTATAAATTGCAGGAAGTGAACTTGCCACGTAGCAAAACTTATACGCTCAATTTTAGAACCATTAAAAAGCGATGCTCATGCGGGGTCGTAGCGAAGCCAGGCATCGCAACGGGCTCCAGATCTAACAAAGAGGGCTTTATTAGAGAATGAAACCCGTGGATCGAGGGTTCAAATGTTGTGAGTCAATCAGCAACAGAATAAATCCCTTCGGCCCCATTTGATCCAGATGTATCATGATTTGTACAGGAAAGCCTGTAACCACCTCAGTCAGGCAAAATTATTGTTTTTATCTATTCCAAAAAAGGATATTTTTCTTTTCAATGCAATATAATCTTTAAAGAAAGTCAATTTAAACAATCTTCAATTGCTTTGTATGATCCAAATGATTTTTGGGCTTCAGGAAGATGCTTTTGTACGGCGTGGCTTGCAGATTCTATGAACAAGGACATTGGATCTTCTTTCTTGAATAATTTTAAAAAAGTCTTCTTCGGTTTATTCAACCTGTCGAAGAAAATTGTAGAACTATCTTCAATTATGATGTCAGCCTCGCTGCATGAGACTCCATGGTTTAGGAGATGCTTTTCAAACTTTGAAGCAAATCGAGCGAAGTGAACTGAATATGTCTCCTGATCTAGATTTGGCAATAATACTTATTTATACAATCCATATTATTTAAAATTTGATAAGATAAATGACTGGTGCCCAGCCGGTGAAGACAAATGACCGGCCAACATCATCTACCTTCACAATGAATTGAAAAATAGACGATAAATTTCATTTATAGATTTAATACAAATATCTAATTTATTCTAACTTAAAATAAAAAATTAGTTGATCGGTATTTTAGTTAATTCAACGGGAATTGGCTGAGAGATGTCGGCAACAATAGGTTTACTAAAATCAAAGTTGTGTAATCCATATCTTATTGTCTTATCTATGCATGGAACATTATTTTCCATAAAACTTGACCATGAAGTCTCACATGTTCGACATCTAAATTCGCCTGGAACGCCTGGTGGTTTTATTATTTTTGTCATTGTATAATTATAACACATTTAGATATAAGTATCCTTGCTTTACATTTGGATTTATTGGCAAAATATGATAATAATGGTAGTCTACTAAAGGCATTTACAAATGAGAAGCGTTATCTCGACAATTATGTGATTATAGAGACGTGAAATAAGAAAGAAAATGTCTACAGATAGTAATAACAACTAGAACAAGAACAAGAACAATTGAAGTTAGATACATTAAATAAAATATTTGGATGGATAGAAGACAAAGAAACTGAGGCCGTAATGATCAATAAATATTATAATAATAAAGATCACAGAGTGGCACTAAAAGCATTTTTAGATGACTTAGTTAAAGCACTCGATGAAAGTACAGCAGAAACTAACAGCAAAGAAGAAATTAAAAGACAATTATCCTATATGACATAACAAACAACTAAAAGTAAAATATGATTAAATGAATAAATGAGACCAAGTAAAAAACCTGCCATAATAAATTTCCATAATCCAAATGTTCCTAAAGAAGTAAAGAAACGTAACCCTATGATTGAGGAAATAAACTGAGTGATCGAGATAAAGAAAATACAAGTTATGATGATTTAATCGACAAATTAGAATTACCATTAAAGGGATTTGAAATAAAATAAAATTGAATATTTGTATTTTTAATATAGTAGTTTTAAAGAATATAAGTTTATAATTGTAGATTTCAATATGAGTTAAACTAATCCTAAATTACAGTATTTTATTTCTCTATCTTGTTATCATCGCTTTCTGCCAGAGCATTTATCATAGTGAGATCTCTATAAAATTTTGTAAATGCCCATTTTTCATAGTCATTTTCTGCATCTGCTATCCATTCATCCATCGAATAATCTTCAATAAGACGAAAATGATATTTCTTGACGTCTTCTAAAGTTGCTAGAAATATTCTTTCTGTTTCTTCATCCATACAAAATCGTCTTCCTTTCATCTGTTTCCTTAATTTATGAACACGTTCTTCTGTTAAAGGCCCATCATCCTTTTTCATTGTCTCACTCATTTCATTTACTATCTATTGGCGCTAAAGGAATCTTATTATCCATTGCGGTCATTTTGGCCTTGGGGTACATACAAAATGCCTTCCCCCTCTTTAAAGGACTTGGGATACTAAATCATCCATCCTGATACAAAGTATTATTATCATGACTATAGAAAAAACTTCAAAAAGAACTTGAAGAATCAAAAAAGTAGCTCTCTAGAGAAAATGATGAAAACTACAAAAGAGATCTTGAAAAGAGAATTGAATTGATAAATTGGGTTCTAGAAAATATGACGAATCCTAGTATTCAGATATACGACCTTATTGAATCTAAGATGAATGAAATTATATTAACGATAAATCAGACTTATTCAATATTTGAGGCAGATAAATTACATGGTGAATTAAGAATTTTGGATTGGATTTTTTATCAAGTTTGTATTAATAATGAATGAAAAAGTAGGTCATCGAATTTTTAAAAAAACATAGTAAGTTAGCATATGAAGCGTTATTGATTGATGAGGTTTTGAATAAGTTAGAGGCACTATAGTTGACGAATTTGTAGAGTAATCATTTTATAGTTTGTTGTATAGTTCACTGATGCAGATCTCATTACTGGTGGGATCATTCATCATGGGCTTGTCATTTGATCCCATCAGTTTTACTTGAATGGTTTTATATTTTGTGTGTATAATTAAGCAATTAAGCAATACTGTGTCAAGAGTGGTGGGCTGACTTTCCATTTGTCACTCATCTTTTTCCTTTTCTGATAGTTTGTTGCTGTA
>VBPX01000023.1 GCA_005877075.1 Nitrososphaerota archaeon
TAAGTTAATTTTTCTTTGAAAATAATTTCTGACTGTGCCACCAGATATTTCCTTTTTATCAACTCGTTCTCTTTGGTAATACACAAACTTCACGATGTTACTTAGCGCCCAGTCGACATCATTTTTTCCTTTCTTGGCAAACGTCCTAGCCTTTTCTTCTAAAGTGTTTCCTGGTATCCCAATGGAATCAAAAAATTTCGCGAGCCTCGTCTGATATCTATCCCTTGTCATTGGCGTTCTCATTGCATTGAGAAATAATATCCAAGGGTCTAATTCTGATACTTTTATTATATTCGTTTTTTCCAATATATCTATTCGCCATACTAATAGTGAAACCCACATAAAAGCACCAATAAAGGAACGGGTCCAGAGGGATTTGAACCCTCGACCAACTGCTCCGCAGGCAGCCATTCTATCCAAACTGAACTATGGGCCCTATTTTTCTTGTAATAGTATTTCCTTATATGAACTAGTTGTGAAAATTTTGATCAATTAGATTGATATTCATTATTTTGAAGCAAAAAATGAATACCTAGTTTATAAATTTTGTAAACAATATAAGTGGATAAAATCGACTGTTTTAAGTGACGTAACATGGCAAAGTCCTTTCTTGAAGCAATTGAAGAACGAATATTACTTTTTGATGGTGCTATGGGAACTGAAATACAAAAGCTCAAACCAGAACCACAAGATTTTCCAGACAACAAAGATGGTTTCAATGATGGGCTTACTTTAACAAAACCAGAATGGATTGAAAATATACATAGGAGTTATTTGGAGGCTGGATCAGACTGTATCGAAACTAATACCTTTGGCAGTAACCAAATAAAACTTCAGGAATATGGATTCGGTGAAAAAACTGTCTCAATTAATACATTAGCCGCAGAGCTTGCAAATAGAGTGGTAAAGAAATTTTCAAATGAAAAAAAATATGTAATTGGGTCGATGGGTCCTACAGGATATTTACCAAGCTCAAATGATCCTGATTTAGGTAATATTAACCTAAATACAATTGTACATGCGTTTGATTTGCAGGCAGAGGGACTAATATCAGGAGCTGTTGATGCTTTACTTATTGAAACAAGTCAAGACATACTAGAAGTCAAACTTGCCATAGAAGGATCGTTTAACGCAATGAAAAGGATTGGGAGAAAAATCCCAATAATATCTAATGTAACTTTGGATAGATACGGCAAGATGTTACTTGGTACGAACATCCAATCGGCATATACAACTGTTAGTGATATGGGAATTTCTGTCTTTGGATTGAACTGTTCAACTGGGCCCACTGAAATGGAACCAAGCATAAGATGGCTTGATGAACAAGAAGAGCTACCCATCGTTGTTATGCCAAATGCTGGTATGCCAATCAATGAAGGTGGAACTGCCGTTTACAAGATGGGTTCAAAAGAAATGTCACATCAGCTCGGAGAGTTTTTGCGAAAGTACAAAAGAGTAAGAATGATTGGTGGTTGTTGTGGAACTACACCTGAACATATTAGAGAACTTAGAAAAACCCTAAAATCGTATAACTTATAATTCACAGTTTAGTAATTTACAATATTACAATTAAATGGAATTAAAACATGTGCCCCGCGTTAGCTCAGCGTTAAAGGCCGTAGATTTAGTACAAATTCCTCCGCCATTAATAATAGGAGAGCGCTTAAACACACAAGGCTCAAAAAAAGCAAAAAAACTAGTTTTAGCGGATGATTTTGATGGTCTAATAGATCTTGGTAGAGGGCAAGTACAAGATGGAGCACATTGTATTGATGTCTGTGTAGCAACAACGGAAAGATCAGATGAACTTGAATTTATGAAAAAGCTGGTCAAAAGACTAAGTCTTGAAATTGATGCGCCGTTGGTGATTGATTCAACTGATCCCAAAATAATTACTGAAGCAATTAATCTTATTCCAGGTAGACCCATCATAAACTCAATTAACCTTGAAGGAGATGGCTCACGATTTCATTCACTTGCCCCAATTATGGCAAAATTTGGAATTCCATCAATTTCAATGTGTATTGGACCAAAAGGAATGGCAAAGACAGCAGAAGACAAATTAAATGTTGCAAAGCTACTTTTTGAAACGGGAAAATAATATGGATTAAAATCGTGGCAATACATATTTGATGTACTTACCTTCACATTAGCGACTGGCGAATCAGAATATGCTAACTCTGCAGTTGAAACTCTTAAAGGGATTTCTTTGGTCAAAAAACAGATTAAAGGCTGTTTTACCACTCTAGGACTGAGTAATATCAGTTTTGGTCTTCCCACAAATGCCAGAAAAATTATTAATTCCGTATTTTTACATCATGCCCTGAGGGCAGGACTTGATACTGTAATTATAAATGCCAAAGACATAATACCGATAGGAGAAATTCAAACAGAACAAATTAAACTTGCAGAAGACCTTATATTCAATAGACATCCAAATGCACTTTCTGAGTTAATTTATTATTTTGATAAAACAAATGTTACTATAACTAAAAACACAAGTAAATTAGAAGAAATGAACAAAGATTGGGATTTTGATACTCGATGCTACTATCGTATAGTAAATCGTATCAAAGATGGAATTGAAGAAGATGTCGTAGGATCAATTGCCAATAAACTGGAAAAAAAATTAATGAACAGCTCGGAAAATAATGAAAACAAAACATTGCTGAAGCAATATCCGGAGCTATCTCATGAAGCGGCAGTTGAAACCTTAAACGAAGTATTGCTTCCAGCAATGAAGGAGGTTGGTGATAAATTCGGAGCCGGGGAGCTGATTTTACCATTTGTATTAAAATCAGCTGAATGTATGAAATCAGCTGTATCCGAATTGGAGAAATATCTAATCAAAAAACAAGGGGTAAGCAAAGGGAAATTAGTTTTATGTACTGTATATGGCGACGTGCATGATATAGGTAAGAATCTTGTGAAGACAATTTTTTCAAACAATGGCTATACTGTTTATGATCTTGGTAAACAAGTCCCAATTCAACAAATTGTAGATAAAATTAAAGAAGTCAAAGCAGATGCCGTGGGATTGTCAGCATTATTAGTTTCAACTTCAAAACAAATGCAATATTTTGTAGAAAAGGCCAAGGAACTAAATCTCAATATTCCGACACTATGTGGTGGTGCAGCCATAAATAGTAATTACATAAATAGAATGGCAAAGGCCGATTACGTGTATAGGGCAGGAGTGTTCTATTGTAAAACAGCCTTTGATGGACTAAATATAATGAATAAATTGAGATCTCCACAAAGAGATAAATTCATACAGGAATGGAATAACAAGATTAACCAATTTGAAGAAAAGAAGATAGTAGAAATAAAGACTAATATAGATACCATAGTTAGTAAAGTAAAGCCTATAAATCCGCCAATGGTACCACATGTAGATACCACAGTAAAACTAACGCCGTCAGAAATTAACCTTGATGAAGTTTGGAAGTATCTGAATAAAAAATCTCTTTTTGTTCTCTCATGGGGTATAAGAGGAAAAACTGCATCTAAAATGATTAGTGAATCTGAACAATTACTAGAAAAATGGAAAAGAAAGGTAATCGATGAGGGACTATTCTCATCAAGTATTGTTTATTCTTACTTCAAATGTCACAAGCAAGATAACAAACTTGTTGTGGAATCGGAAAAACGTGGTGATGTGGTTTTTGAATTTCCAAGATCGACTAAATCAAAACACTTGTGTATTACAGACTACTTTGGAAAACAAGACATTGTTGCCTTTCAGGTGGTCACGGTCGGTGAAAAAACAGCTTCAAAGATTGAAGAACTAAATTCAAATAATGATTATACGGACGCCTATTATCTCCATGGGCTGGCGGTGGAAACAGCCGAAGCTCTCGCCGAATGGGTTCATAATAGAATAAGAAGTGAATTGAAGATAGAAAACAATAGAGGGCTTAGGTATAGTTGGGGTTATCCTAGTTGCCCTGATATTATGCAACACTTCTTGGTCTGGAAACTAATTGATACAACGGGAGCTGGTATGAGTCTTACTTCTGCAGGCCAAATTATTCCTGAATACTCTACTGCAGCTATAGTAGTACATCATCCGGATGCGGAATATTTTTTACTTTAGATAGAATAATAGATTTGAAAAAGACAAATGACAATTAACGATTTTGTTTTTTCATGTGCAACAGATAACGTGCCTGCTTATTTTACATATGAAGGGCAAAACATGCTCATAGTGCAATCAAAAGATGGTGCAAAAAATAAGGAAAATGATTTCGAAAAAATTGAACCGTTTATGAGTGCGTTAATATCCCATGAATCCGTCCACGTAGTAATAACTAAATTAGTAAATAGTCAGATTTCTGATTCGTTAGATGATGTTGAGATTATTGTAGATAGATATGGTAAGAAGTTTCAAGTAAGTTTAAACAATATGTTTTTTTCAACAGATTTTACTGGAATTATAACGTCTTGATGATTGCTCAGGATTACTATTTACTTTTGCATGCATCTTTTAATGACGAAACATAATTTTTCAATTTATTTCCCAATATATGGATATTATCATCTTTATGCCTATTAATCATTTCAATGATAGCACTTCCAACTATAACAGCATCAGCTCCATATTTCGACATAATTTTTATCTGATGCGGAGTACTTATTCCAAAACCCACTGAAATATTATTTCGGTTTGCACTTATTCTTTTTATGTTCCTAATAGCAGTAAGTGTATAATTACTAAAAGAATTTCTGATTCCCGTGGTTCCATATACGGAAACTACGTATACAAAACCTGTAGAAACTTCAAGCGTTTTTCTAATTCTAAAGTCGGAGGTATTTGGTGCAACAAGAAAAACAGTTGCCAATTCAAGTTTTTTTGAATATTCTAAATATTCCGCCGATTCTTCAATAGTCATATCAGGTAAGATAAAACCGTCTATTCCTGCACCCTTTGCCATTCTCATGAATTTTTCAAATCCCTTTTTTTGAAGAATATTAGAATATGTCATTATCAATATTGGAAGATCTGGATATCTGTTCCTTATCTTTTTTATCAAATTCAAACAAATATCAGGGTTAACGCCTTTCTGCAGCGCTTTAAATGATGCTTCTTGAATTATTGGTCCATCTGCAATTGGATCTGAAAAGGGAATACCTATTTCTATAATATCAGCGCCTCCATCAACTATAGATGAAATTATTTTTTCACTGGTTATTGGGTCAGGATAGCCTCCCATAACGTAGCATATTAGACCTTTTTCCTTGTCTGTTCTTAATTTAGAGAATTTTTTTTTTATTCTATTATTTTGTAAATATGACACTTTCTTCACCTGTCTATGTATTTTTTTCTATACTTCATCACTTGATCTATATCTTTATCGCCTCTCCCTGATAAGGTAACAATAATGTTTTGATCTTTTTTCATTTTTTTTGCCAACTTCATTGCATATGAAACGGCATGGCATGACTCTAAAGCTGGTATAATTCCTTCCAATCTTGAAAGTTTAAAGAAGGCATCCAAAGCTTCATTATCATTACAGGTAACATATTCAGCACGATCAATTTCCTTAATCCAATCCTGCTGATATGCTATGAGTGTCATTTATCTGTCCAAATTCATCTTGCAAAAGATATGTTCTCATCCCGTGAAGTATGCCCTCAGATCCTGCATTGAGTGTTGCCGAATGTTTTCCTGATCTAATCCCCAAACCGCCGGCTTCAACCCCATATAAGGACACATTTTCATTGTCTAGGAATGGATAGAAAGTTCCCATTGCGTTACTGCCACCACCTACACAGCACACAAGAGCATGTGGTGATCTTGGGGTAATATTTTTTACTTGTGATTTAATTTCCTTACCAATTACACTCTGAAAATCTCTGACAATCATAGGATAGGGATGCGGACCTACCACTGAACCAATTAAATAGTAAGTTTCTTTGACATTTGTTATCCAATCTCGTAACGCTTCATTTATAGCATCCTTTAATGTTTTTGTTCCTGAATTTACAGGGTGTACTTTGGCGCCCAATAGCTCCATCCTAAATAAATTCAATTTTTGTCGTTCTATATCTATAGATCCCATGTAGATTTCTGCCTTTAAACCAAAAACAGCCGCTGCCATGGCAGTTCCTACACCGTGTTGACCGGCACCAGTCTCAGCAATTATTCTTTTTTTACCCATCTTTTTAGCCAAGAGACATTGTCCCAAACAGTTATTGGTTTTGTGTGCACCACCATGTAAAAGATCTTCTCTTTTAAGGAATATCTTTGCACCTCCGACATAATCAGTCAGGTTTTTGGCAAAATAGAGCGGCGTGGGTCTTCCAGCGTAATGTTGAAGATAATAACATAATTCCTTCTTAAAATCTGAACAGTTTCTTATTTTTTTGTATGCGTTTTCAAGTTCAGTAATTGCTGGGACCAATGTTTCTGGAATAAATTTGCCACCGTATTTACCATATTTACCTTCTATTGGAAATTCTTGTAATTTAGTCATTGTAATTTCTCTCTGAAGGAACACGTGTGTCTAAAATATTAAACATGACATAACTCCTTTATTTTTTCGAAAACATTTTCGGATTCCATAATACTTGTACCCACAAGAAATGCATCAACTCCAATAGATCTCAGTTTCTTTATTTCATCTGATTTAGAGATCCCACTCTCACTAATGATAACGTTATTATCTTTATTGAACTTCTGTAGTAGTGTGATGGTAACATTAATATCAACTTCAAGGGTATTCAAATTCCTGTTATTAATACCAATCAGTTGCTTTTTGTTTTTCAATGCTTCCTTAAATTCATCTTCAGAGTGGACTTCAATTATAACTTCCAAATCTTTTTTTATAGCATAATCCGAGAATTTTTCTAGGCTTCCTTCGGCAAGTCCCCTATCGAATATAGATTTAATAAGCAAGATGCAATCTGCGCCCGTTCTCTTAGCTGAATCGATTTGAACTTCGCTAACTATGATATCTTTCATTAATAAAGGCACGTTGACACTCTTTCTTATAGATGCAAGATTGTGAATTGAACCATCAAACAGGTAGGGTTGTGTCAGTACAGAAATCCCAATTGATCCAGAATTGATCATTTGTTTTGCCAATTCCTTGGGATCTATATTGGATGGATCTAGAATTTTACCTCTTGATGGTGATGCAAATTTTATTTCTGAAATTATGGGAGCGTGTTTGCACGTCAAAATTGTTCTTTTTAGTGAAATTACGGAATGATTGTTATGATTATACATGTCTGCATCATACGAGCCTTCGTCTATTGCTTTGTAAGAATTTTCTGCCAATCTTTTTAGGCCTATCTCTTTGGAAAAAAATTTGCTCAAGATGACATCAGACAGTAATTTTAGACTCAATCATATAACTATATTACTAATATTATTTGCTGTTCCATTTAATTGAGTTTTTAAAATATGTTCTGTGCTAGAAACCATATTTTAATCAAAAATGAACAAATGAAAAAGATATTTCAGTTTAAGATAACCCTAACTAATTAATTAATTAATAAATTTATTATGATCAAGGTATCAATCTATTTGAGAATTGTCAGAAAGTAGGATATTCGTTGATAGGTCCAAGTTATCGTCAAGATACATACCTAATGAGCTTCATCATAGGGAAAAAGAGATGTCGTTGCTACAAACTATGTTTAAAGACTCATATATCAAACCAGATGAATTCGTGTTTTTAACTCCGCATATAGTAGGAAGATCAGGGATTGGAAAGACTTCAACAATCTTGAAATTTTCAAGTATGCTTGAAAATGAATTTAAAAAATCAGGATTAACACTTAAAGTCGCATACATAAATCTAAAACTTCAGGGAGGCAACAAGTACGCAGTTTACAGATTCCTTCTGGAAAAAATAGCCCCTGAACTTCCATCACAAGGCCTTAGTGCTGAGGAGATGTTAAGATACCTCCTTTCATATTTGTATGAAAATAAATTATACATTTTGATTATTTTGGATGAAATAGAGTTTTTACTGCGATCAAGCAAAGATAGTGGTATAATATATGATTTCACGCGCCTTAATGAATTTGATTTATCTAGACACTGTAATGTTATAGGGGTTATCTTCATAGCAAGAAGTACCGAATTTCATGATAAAATTGACAGCTCAGAATTAAGTACTTTGGGAAGATTACCAATAGAATTCCAACCATATTCTATAGAGCAAATAAGCGACATCCTAGTAACAAGATCTTCAGAATCATTCAATCCCAATGTTGTTGGTACGGATATAATCGATGAAGTATCACTTTTCACAACATCGTCACAGATAGGAGGAGATGTCAGATACGCTTTGGACCTACTTCTATATGCGGGCAATCTTGCAGAGGTCAACGGAGGCGATCGTATTACGCTAGACCAAATTCGTAAGGCACATGGATACAATCACCCATCGATTACAATCCAGGATTTAAAAGAACTTCCAAAGAACCACCTACTTACGCTTATGGCTATACTAAAAGTACAAAATAGAAGAAAAAAACAATACATTGAACTGAAGGAAGTTCGTAACTTTGCACTCGAATTAGCAAGTGAGTATAAGATCAAAAAATTTGAATTTGAGGATTACATGAACGATCTTCTTGATAGAAAAATAATCGAAATGAAATCATTAAAGGAAATCGGAATGAATATTACATCATTAGCTGAATTAGAACCTTTATTAGAACAACAAATAAATAAAAAATAAATGAATTTGGATAGTAAGACCATTATAGAAAATGGTATTGGGACCATAGGCAAGATAAAGATAATCAAAGCATTGGCAGAGGAAAACAAAATGGTAACAATTTATGTTCTCCATAAAAGAACTGGATTAAAAAGAGAAGATATCAAACGAAATCTAAAAGATCTGCTCAGTATTGATTGGATCAAGGAAAAACGCATGGCAAATACAATGTATCATCTTAACAGGGACAATGAATTTGTAAATGCTATTCTTAGTTTTTTTGCTAATGTAGGTTATATTGGACAAACTTGATATTTTGAGTAGTTTTAATCATCTAAAAACTTCATTAAAGATTGAAGAAATTTTAATGGTTAATTTCCTTAAAATTGTTAGACTCCGAAAACGATTAAAAAGGTGATAATATAAAGTCTAATGTGCGGTATAAACGTAGCAGATCGAGTAACAAATTTCCAAAATTCATTTTTATTACCGGAGGAGTAATGTCGGGGCTTGGAAAAGGAATTGTTGCCTCTTCGGTAGGAAAGCTGTTACAGCTAACAGGGTTAAAGGTAACCTGTACCAAAATTGATCCCTATGTGAATTACGATGCGGGGACAATGAATCCTACCGCACACGGAGAAGTCTTTGTTACTGATGATGGAGGAGAGTGTGATATGGACATGGGAAATTATGAGAGATTTCTTAACACTCCCATGACAAAATGGCATAATATTACTACTGGAAGGATTTATTCTGATGTGATTAAGGCTGAAAGAGAAGGAAAGTATCTTGGTCAGTGTGTTCAGATAATTCCACATGTAACTGATGTAATAAAAAATAGTTTGAAAAAACTTGCAAAAAACTATGATATTCTGGTTGTAGAATGTGGTGGGACTGTTGGTGATATAGAGAGTCTACCATTTCTAGAATCGTTCAGACAAATGGAATTGGAACAGGACGATACGGAAACTCTTTTCATTCATGTTACCTTGGCGCCAATTTTGGACGTCGTAGGTGAACAAAAAACTAAACCTACACAACACAGCGTTCAAGAACTCAGAAGAATTGGAATTCATCCCTACATTTTAGCGGTCAGATGTCAAAAACCGTTGAATCGAGAATCAAGACACAAAATTTCAATGTTTGCCAGTGTAAGGGAGCAATGTGTTATTTCATGTCATGATTCTTTTTCAATATATAATGTGCCTGAAATATTAAAAGATCAAGGAATAATTGACGTAATATCAGACAAGCTTGACCTCAAAAATCGTAACATAAAATGGATGGAATGGAAAAAAGTAACTGACTCGTTCTTTAACTCTACGGGAAATGTCAACATAGGAATTGTTGGGAAATACGTAAATCTCCCAGATAGCTATGTAAGTGTATATCAGGCACTCTTGCATTCATCCGCAAAATTAGGTAAGAAATTAAGTGTTGAATGGATAGATTCTGAAAAATTCGAGAATAGCAGTAAAGTCGATATGAAATTGTTAAACAAGTTTGATGGAATACTTGTCCCAGGTGGATTTGGGGCTAGAGGAAGCGAAGGAATAATAAATTCAATTAACTATGCAAGAATGAAAAATATACCATTTTTGGGGATCTGTTTTGGATTTCAACTGTCATTAATTGAATTCGCAAGAAATGAGTGCGGGATAAATAATGCTAGTTCCCAAGAATTTAATCCTAAAAACAATACTTCAGTGGTAAAATTCATGCCAGAGCAAGAACATACACAAAGAAACTTAGGGGGTTCAATGCGATTGGGCAAACATGATATAACCATTTTACCCAAGACATTGGCCAACAAGATATATCAAAGTAATGAAATTCAGCGACGACATAGGCACAGATATGAATTTAATCAGGACTATCGACAAATTATTGAAGAAAATGGAATGATACTATCAGGTCACTCCGATAAGGGAAGAAGAATAGAAATTCTTGAGATACCTTCTAACAAGTTCTTTTTTGCTGTTCAGTATCATTCAGAGTTTAACAGTATACCTGGTAGACCTGAAGAAGCTTTTGGAGCCTTTATAACATCATGCGCCTAGACTAGAGTTTTAGGTTAAGCTCATATGTTTTTTGTCTAGCATCACGTAAAGAGGTCTTTTTCCGAACGTATCCGCGCTGGATAAGATGGCTCAACGACAATCTTATAGTCCTCTCTGGAAGCAAGGTACGCTTGCTGAGATCTTTTTGACTCAATTCTCCTTCATATTCAAGTGTTTTTAAAATTAATTTGGCACTGGGTGGCATATCAAGCAAATCTTCTGCCAATTTTACCTTTTTAGCGATAATATCCATGGGAGAATCCTTGATTAATCTTACAAATTTTGCTGGAAATTCATGTTTTTCACAAACTATATTTTTTCTCACAGCCACCCTTTTTCCTCCATCCAAAATTACTTCACAAAGGTACCTACAGAGTATATCTTCTATTTCCAATTTATCAGTATTAGGAACTATCAGTGGTCTACGGGTGTTATCCATAGAATTAACAGGAACAATAACAAAAACCTGTGATCGTTGCAAAACCATTGGTCCTCCCGCCGACATACAATATGCTGTGGATCCGATGGGTGTAGAAATGATAACTCCATCGCTGTTATCATGCCAGAGATCATTTCCATTAATTTTTAATATGTATTCCATCAGTGTTGCACTTTTTCTTGGGAAGAGGGAAATATCGTTTAAGACCGGTTCAACTTCTTTACCATCAACATTAACTGAAAGTCGGCAAACATTATCTATTTCATAATCGCCTTTTTTTATCCTTCCAATAGATTTACTTAACTCGCTCACATCAATTTGACCTAAAAACGCAGTTGAATCAGATTCATAAATGCCCAATACTGGGACAGAAAAATCTTGGACATAATGGGAATAATCAAGTATTGCTCGATCTCCACCAGCAGTAATCACAATATCCACATCCGTTGTTGTCATTTTATCCGATCTTTTTATTATATCTGAATTAATATTTTCATCATCCAAAATTTTCTTAATTTTACTTGTTAGACTATCATCTCTTGCATTTAGACTTGAGATAGCCACTTTCATTCTAATTATTAACAGTCAATAGATACTCAAATTTAAACGTGAGTTATAGCTATGCTTGTTAAATTTTTTCATAATTTAGTATATTATAATAATATGAAGCGTTCTCTTCTATTGCTGATTTGTGTGGTACTTTTTGAATTCCAATTTCTCTTGTTTGGAGTGCCGCAGTTAAAGCTCCTGCTGCAAAACAAATTGCCCATACAGGATCTTTTTCTTTTATAATGCTACATGCAAACGATGAAACTATGATATCACCTAATCCTGTTGAGTCAGGAGTATCAGTTCTAGGTACATTTAGCCAATAGTGTCTTTCATTCTCAAGCAGGTGAATTGTCCTATCCTCTGTATACATTACATGATCTATTTTATACTTGGAATGAATTTTTTTCATTCCATCAATAGCTTGAAGACCCTCTGTAAAACAAGAAATTTCTAGGTTATCAAGTTTTATTCCATCAAGATTGTTAATGGGTAAATCCATGCTCTTCCTTATTGATATTCTCCCAGTGGGATCAGCAACTCTCGTATAGCCTTGTGGGTCCAACATAATAAACTCATTTTTTTCTCTTCTTGTAGTAAAATATTCCAAGATATCGGAAGGTACTTCATCAAAGACGGGGCTTACTATCCAACAATCAGATTTTACTTTTTTTACTTCTTCTATGTCAAAAGGACTACAATTTGACTCTAAGATCAATTCGCGATTATTTTCAAAATTCTTTAAAACAAACCTGGTTGTTGGGAGATCGGAATTGTATGATGCATGTAAAGAAATTTCATGTTTTTCAAGGTATTCAAGATATTTAGTGTCGAGATCTTTTCCAAAATGAGTAAAGAGGGTTGTATCAAATCCAAATTTTCTTGCTGTTATACCACAGTAAGATGCTGGTCCACCTAAACTTTGAATTGTGCTGTTGTCTCTAGATATGATCTCATCTAAAACTATATTGGACAATACAGTAGCCCTCATCGTTGAATATGAGTGTTAATTATATTGCTTTGATAAATGTTGACATCTACAAAATAAGCAACATCAGAAGATTTAAAATAAAGAAGAGATAGAATTTGTTACAATGCCGAAGAAGAGAACAAGCAGGGGACGAACCAAAGGTGGGAAAGGAAGTTCAGGGACAGTACATTGTAGCCAGTGCGGGGCAATGGTTCCGAGGGATAAGGCAAAGAAAGTTACTGGTAGAATAACATTGGTAGAGCCCACTTTAGCAAGGGAATTAAGAGCTCAAGGAGCTTATATTGCACCTTCAACGGATGTTAAGTTTTATTGCGTTTCTTGCGCTGTGCACAGAGGAATTGTAAAGGTTAGATCAGAATTAGAACGCAGAAGGACAGGAAGGCTAGGATAAAATATAGTACTAAATTCTTTTCAAAACATATCTAAATCTTTGAATAAAAGAAAAACCGGAGATTAAAATAATTATAATAACTCCCCATTGAATTGAGTCTGGAATTGGGATAAGACCACATATTGCGAGAATTAACAACCGCTCAGCTCTTTCACCTATTCCAACACCCTTTAATTCTATACCCAGTGATTCTGATCTTGCCCTTACATAGCTAACCAATATAGACGAAGACAACGCAATCATTGCCAAAATAGGATTTGATAAACCCCCAATTGCTATCCCAATGAAAATTAGAGCTTCAGAAATCTTATCAAAATTAGAATCTAGAAAAGCACCTTTGGGAGTAGTTTTTTTCATTATGCGGGCTACGCTTCCATCTACTATGTCAAAAAAACCTGAAAGAAATAGCATGATACTTGCCAAAATTTGCGAGTGGAACTGGATTTCTTGTCCATGTAAAAAATATGTAATACCAAAAAAAATGCTTGATAGTATGGCAAATCCAAATCCAACGATACTCCAAAAAGTTGGCGATAAATTCAGTGAACCAAAATTATTTCCCATTAGTGTTATAATGGGAATTAATTTTTCTCTAAAATTATTAAGCAAGTATTATCATATTATCTGTACACCTATCAAATATTCTTATTGTTACATGTAAACTGAATTTTAAAAATTCAAGATTCTTCTTTATTGTTACTCAGGTTAAGCAAGTTTTGTTTCTTATTGAGCGCAATCTACAGTTTTTTCCATTGGTAACTTGGGTAATTCCGGTTCTTGTAGATTTTTTACCAGTTTCCAATTATTTGCCAGCAGAACAGCATCAATTTCACAATTAGAGATAATATTATTTTGATAATTAACAATAGGATTCATAAGATCATGAAAATTTGAATGTCCCAATCCCAGTGCATGTCCAAGTTCGTGTTCCAAAACCAGACTCAAAGTGTCATCATTTATCCTTTTTTCATTAAAATTTATCGAAATGTATATTCTGACTTTTTTTATAAAGCCTTTGTTATCAAGAACACTTTTAGTTTGCCCAACTGTTTTTTCATTTTTGTATTCAATAAATACCAAAACATCTGCATTTGATGCATCCTGAACTTTCATGAATTTCACATTCTCTAATTTGGAATTCCATTCGTCAAAAGATCTTTTTATAAAGTTATCTTTCTCCTTATCGGGAACATAATATGTCAATACGCCATCATTTAGTTTCTCTCCCCAAGTACAGCATATCTGTAAGATATTCTTACTATTTTCTCTAGTTAGGTTATTGGTTTCAAGAAAGGATCCAGGATATGACAAAATAGCTACTACTATTATTGCGTTTAATACCGCATTAAAATTACCCTTTCTATTCAATTATATCAATACTTGTTTTACAATTCTATATTGTATGTGTATATTTATGCACTATTAATTATATTCAAAGCAAGATCAAAGAGGCAGCCAAACAAGTAAAAATTTTGATTTGCTATTAGCTAATTAGAATTCTGCAATCGTTAAAGACCTTGAGGATGTTAAGCATAATTTCCTTTGATTGATGACCTTGCACCGCATGCCTCACAAATAAGAAAGCCTAGTTTTTTCGTTTTTTCTGTTCTAGTGTCTGGACTTTGACAGACAGGACATATCACATAGTCTCTTACATACCGTTCCATTAGAGCTCCAAATGATGATGGTACTTTTCGACCTAGAAAGATAACTCTCTCACCAGCTATATATCCTGCAGAAGCAAGTTCTTTATTCAAATAAAGTAAAAGTTTTTCAGGTTCTCTTCTCAACGCTTTAGGAAAATCCATGAAATTTCGAAAAATTGTACGTTGGCCAACCCAGATAATTTGAGGTTCAGGAATCTCCAGTCTTGTTGAATCTTTCTTTGAAGTATTGGAGAGATCTCCTTGAATTCTATTTAGCAAATTTTCATATGATTTATCTATTTTGTGCATATTATAGGGTATTATGAAGGCTTTAATGTTCTTTGCTTAAAGAAAATCTTATGCTAATGTTTCAAGTTAATATGTATCATTAAATCAAGTGTTTAGATGAATTGCTATTAATTACATGGTTCCAATTTTAGTTAGAAGTATATCCGTCATGATAATGTAATATTTAGATCATATCTATAGTTTGGACACATCTTTAAGCCAATATAAAAAAGGAACAATTGGATCATCATAAGGTAATTTCATAGAATTCTTAACATTGAAACCAAGCATTAGCATCCGTCCATCTAATTTATCAGCAACATCTTGGGTTAAATCAATACCGCGAATGGGATTGAATAACTTGAAAAAAAAATCTTGTTGATAGTTTGCAAGATGCCATGCATAACATTCTGAAAGAATCGTTGGATCCTTTGATATCGTGTTAGTTATGTCAAAATCTAATGTCTTATTGTTATTTTTCTTACTTGAATCGATCAAGATTTGCATTGATCTTTTGTTGAAATTTTCCCTTAACAATTCTTGGTTCATCCTAATGGGATTGTTTGAATATATCCTAACTTGACTTGAGAGTTGGTCCATTGTTTTTCTTGCTATATCTTTTACGTTGGTAATTTCCAATTCTCCATTCACTTTATGATCTTTACCAAAAATGTAGAAAGAGGCTATTAACTCATCTTTTTGTGTGAGCGGTAAATTCGTTTTCCCATTAATAAAGTTTAATACCCTATACGAAAAATCTGTGGGAATAAAAATCCCCATATATGAATCTGAAATAATCAATTTTTGTTTATAGTCTAATTAATAAAATATTAAGTTTAAAGTAACAAAAATATATTTTTTGGAAAAAATGAGGAAAGATTACCTAGTGTGCATGTGGTGGAGGAGCACTACCTTTTGACAATGCTTCATTGAATGTACCAGAGGCCTTTTCATGAAATTCAAGTGAAGCTTGGTCTACCTTTACGGCTTGTGGAGGACAAACTGAAACACAGGCCATACACCAAATGCAATCATGTTCACGAATTGCATCTGCCTTATCGGTATAATCTTTACGTTCTTCTTTGACCGTACTGCCAGTACCATTCCATGTCTGATTTTTTGCCTCTGAAGCAGGAATATCATGTTCTGTTCTATACCACTGGAATACCTGTACAGGACAAGCTTCGATACAAGCTCCGTCTGCAACACATGAATCCCAATCAACAGCTACCATTGTACCGCTCACGCCAAGAGGAACTATTTCTTCACCCCTTGCAGCATATGCAGCCTTTACTTCTTCGTTTTCTGCAGCTTCAGCAAGTTTTCCTGGTCCCCACATAAAATGGAAATGTTCACCATCTGCAAGTTGTATCTTACCAGCGACTTGATGATTTTTTGGAAAGTCCGGATCTATAGGCATATTTATCATTTTGATCTTTGTCTGAATATTATATAAACCATATTGTGTAAAGTCATGAAGACGCGTCTTGCAAATCCTAATTATTGAAGATAAATGGAATAAATTTTATTTAATGTGATTTAATGTGCATTCATTCCTACTTATTGAGAGGTCGTTATGATTTTATTGCTTCTTCAACTTTTAAAGCTATAAAATTTAAATCATTTTCGGACAGGGATGGATGTACAGGTAATGAGAGAACACTCTTTGATGCCCATTCTGTCATTTTGAGATCTCCACTATCAAATTTTGAATAATATGGAGTTTGATGAACAGGCGGATCATAATAGATGGTTGCACCAATTCCGTTGTCATTTAGCAGTTTCTTTACTCTATTCCGAAGATTATTGAACGCTACGGTATAGAGGTACCAATTATATTTCACTCTCTGATTTTCTTGGGGAAGAACAATTTCATGATTATCAATTTTATTTCTTAATAATTCTTGCAATTTTTTTGCATTAGTAGTCCTTTTGTACAGCATGGACTCTAGTTTTTTCATTTGTGTTTTTGCAATAGCTGCAGAGATTTCCGGTAATCGCATATTGAATCCAAGTATTCTTGTATCATATCCTTCCACCATTCCATGATTTCTTATCATTCTAAGTTTTTCTGCAAACTCATCACTATTGGTTGTAATTGCACCTCCTTCTCCTGAAGTTAGAACCTTTGATGCATACATGCTAAAACAGCCCATTTCACCAAGACTCCCTGTTTGTTTCCCATCATATGAAGATCCCAAAGATTGACAAGCATCTTCAATTACTAACAAAGAATATTTTCTTGCAAAGTCTAGTATTTCATCCATTTTTGCCGGGTGACCGTACAAGTGGACAGGGATTATAGCTCTGGTTTTTTTGGAAACTTTGTTTTTCAGACTCTGTGGATTAATTGTATATGTGTCCTTTTCAATATCCACAAAGACTGGCTTTGCTCCCGTACATGCTACCGAATTAGCCGTTGCAACGAAAGTAAACGAAGGAATCAAAATTTCGTCTCCTTCCTTAATCCCAGCTGCAAGGATCGAAGAATGTAGAGCCGCTGTACCAGAATTTACCGCGATAGCATGTTTTACATGCAAGAAATTGGCAAGTAACCTTTCAAAATCCTGAACCCGTTTCCCACCTGAGAAAGAAGCTGAGGTTAAAATTCCTTCATCTAGAACTTTCAGTATTTCTTCCCTTTCATTCTCATCAATTTGGGGCTTGTTAATAGGTATCATTTATTTTCACTTGGCTAACGATTACTATCATACAAAATAATAATGCTCTTTGTAATTAAAACGTCTCCAAATCTATTTAATTTTAGGGTCTTTAAACAAATAAAAATAAGAAATATTCCAACAAAATCAAGCAGATGTGGCAGAGTGGTCTTCTTAATCTTAAGAACACAGTAATGCGTCGGCCTTGAGTTAGGCCGAAAGAAAGCCGATTCGCCTTCGGGCGAGCAGGAGTTCAAATCTCCTCATCTGCGTCTTGCTCAATTACCTAAATATTTTGAATTTACCCATTTTATAAAATCCAATCAAGAAACTAATTGAATAGAATTATAAAAAATCACATATAATGCTGGATATGGACAGAAGTCAAATACTTCGACTTGTAATTCCTTCAATTATTGTTATCGTAGTGAGCATTTTAACTATGAAATTTTCTCCTTCCGAAACTTTAGTGCCTTTACCTACACCAGTATCGAATTCAAGTAATCTTACCAATACAAAAGGAGTAGAGATTATTGCAGAAGGATTACAGGCTCCAAGGTCAATTCAAGTAGCCGGAGACGGAAGAATCTTCTTGACAGAACAACACGGAAGTATTAGAATCATCGATAAGAATGGGACCCTTCTGGAAGAGCCGGTTGCAGACATAAAAGTGGAAAATCTTCAAGATGCTGGCTTGTTGGGACTTGCATTACATCCAAATTTTACCCAAAATCATTTATTTTATGTATATTACACATATTCAAACAAAACCGGATTATTCAACAGAGTTTTGATGCTCGAAGAGTCCAAGAATAGAATAAATGATTCTAAGATAATTCTTGATGGCATTCCAGGAAGTGAATTTCGTGATGGTGGTCGTATTAAATTTGGTCCGGATGGAAAGTTATACGTATCAACGGGAGATGCATCGATTCCAAAATTATCTCAGGATCTGAATTCTCTGGCAGGAAAGATTCTCCGTGTTAATGAAGATGGGACAATTCCGAAGGATAACCCATTTTCAAATTCTTTCATCTATGCATATGGATTTAGGAACGTGCTAGGATTAGCATGGGATCCAAAAAACGGACAACTATATGCTGCCGATCAGGGAGCAGCTGGCAATGATGAAATAAATTTAGTATCACCAGGGAAAAATTACGGTTGGCCAAATCATGAATGCAATGAGGGAACTGAAAGCACGCCTTCTTTAATCTGTTTTAATCCCTCCTTGGAGCCTTCCGGAATGACCTTTGCACTGTCAAGTAAGCTTGGATATAAAAATCATCTAATCGTCGCTACACTCAAGGGTTCACATTTGAGAGAAATTGATCTAAAAACAAACAGTCAAAATACAATCCTTGTAGGATACGGTCGCCTAGCGGATGTTTTTGAATCTAGAGATGGATCAATTTTCGTTCTTACTAGCAATACTGATGGGAGGGGTTTGCCGCAGCAAGGCGATGATAAAATATTAAGGCTCACAAAAGCATAGTAGTTGTTGTACGAATGAAGACAGAAAAGAAATTTTATGAAATGAATCATGAAGAAAGATTATCTTTTATTGTATCAAGAACCAACCTCACAAAAAAGGAAATTTCAACGATTGTTAATCAGGTCTTACCGTTTGAAAATATTGATAGAATGATTGAAAATGCAATAGGAATTTTTTCGCTACCTCTTGGTATAGCAACGAATTTTGTTGTAAATGAAAAAGAGTACCTGGTCCCTATGGCCATTGAAGAACCCTCTGTAATTGCAGCAGCCAGTCATGCGGCAAAGTTATCCAAATTTTTTGGAGGCTTCAAGGCAAATGCTAGTAGTTCTATTATGAGAGGCCAAATTCAAATAACTAATCTTTTAGATATCAAGAATTCCACCCGAATAATATCAAGGAACAAGGATGATCTACTCAGAATTGCCAATTCTCGTTCAAAGAATGTTAAAGCATTGCACCTAAAGACAAGAATTCTCAATAATGATATTGACAATAAAAAAATGCTTGTAGCAGAACTATACGTCGATTGTAAGGATTCAATGGGTGCTAATACCATAAATTCAATGTGCGAACTAGTGGGTCCTGAAATAGAAAGAATGGCAAACTGCAAAGTTATACTAAAAGTACTTTCTAACTATTCAACAGAGAGGATTGCTATCAGTCAGGCTACTTTCAAGAAACAAGAATTAGGAGGCCCAGATATAGTTGACAGAATACTATCTGCATTTAGTTTTGCATTTTCTGATCCCCATAGAGCAGTAACTCATAACAAAGGTATCATGAATGGAATAGATGCAGTTTCTATTGCAACAGGTCAAGATTTTCGTGCAATTGAAGCCGCCGCACATGCCTATGCATCTAGGGATGGCAAGTATAGGACGCTTACTACTTTTTCAAAGTCACCAAAAGGCGATCTAATTGGCAGAATAGAGATTCCCTTGTCAGTGGGTATAGTTGGAGGGATTTCTTCAGTCCATCCTACAGCAAAGATGGGTTTGAAAATACTAGGAGCCAAATCAGCAAGTGAGCTGGCTTGTGTTATAGCGTCAGTCGGCCTTGCCCAAAATCTTGCGGCAATCAGGGCATTGTCTACAGAAGGGATTCAGAAAGGTCATATGAAATTACACGCAAAAAATATTGCCGTCGCAGCTGGGGCCACTGGAAAACTGGTTGAAATTGTCTCTGAAACTATGTATAAACAATCAAACATTACTTTAGATAGTGCCAGAACTATTTTGCAAGGATTATTACATAATAGAACATACAAATCAAGCTAGAATTATTTTATAAAAGATTTTGAATAATTTTTTCCCTATTTATCATACTAAATATCAACACAAATACCCTTGAATTTGAACTTTCAATAGAAATATATCCCATTAAAAAGATTCTTCGAATATCAAATGTCAATAGTAAAATTTGCGATACCAAAAGGGAGTATCGAAGACCAAACATTCAAGATGCTTGAAGAAGCATGGCAAACTGTTAGAGGTCGTGGAAAAACGTATAGGGTAAAGTTAAGCGATCCTGAACTAGAGGTAAAAATTTTGAGACCGCAAGAAATTCCAACATATGTTCAAGAAGGCTTTTATGATATTGGCATCACTGGTAAAGATTGGATTGTTGAAGCAAGTGCAGATGTTAAAATTTTACTAGATCTAGAATATGGACAGGTAAACCAAGTTATTGCCATTCCAGAGAGTTTTGACTATAGCAATTTGACAGAATTAATAGAAGGTTTCGCAAAACAGAAACGAACTTTAAGGATTTCTTCTGAGTATCTTACAACTGCTTCGTCTTACGTACGTTCTAACAAAGCATATCAAAAATACTTCGGTGACATTAGCCCTATGGTTATTACACCTTGGATGAGAATTGGAGAAAATAAACTGGTTGAAATTTTTCTCTCCTTCGGTGCTACTGAAGCAAAACCGCCAGAGGATGTAGACGCGATTTGCGATATAACCGAAACTGGGACTACTCTGGTTCAAAACAATCTAAAGATTATTGAAACAGTCACCCAATCAAGTGCACAATTGATAGCAAACAAGAATTCATTAGAAGACAAAATAAAAGCCGAGAAAATTGCAGATACACTTGCTCTACTTAAAGGAGTTGTAGAAGCCAGGAAAAAATTGCATATCTTTGTAAATGTGAAGAATGAGAACTTGCAGAAATTGCTAGAAACTCTACCTGCACTGAAAAAACCCACAATAAGTAAATTGAGTGAAGAAGGGTGGTCTGGTGTTAATACAGTCATTGACAAGATTGAGTTCATAAAGATAGTACCAAAGTTAAGAGAAATAGCTCAGGGTCTTGTAGTGATGCAACCCAAGCAAATACTTCCATTAGAGGAATTAAAAAGGGTTATGGGTCAGTGATAAAAAAAATAAGAGTAAAAAATGGAAAAAAGGAAGCAATCCTCATTCGTAATTTAAGGAAGATACCTCAAAACAGTGTAATTGTTAACAGGGTAATTAAAGATGTTATTAGATTTGGAGATAATGCAATAAGAAAGTATACAGAAAAATATGATAATGTAAAAATCGATTCTATTGTTGTAGATAAAGCGGAGTTTAAGAAGGCTTATCAAGACGTTACAATCACTCAGGTAAATTCACTTAGAAAAACCAAGAAGCTGTTGGAAAAAAATGAAAAAATGTTGATGGGACAATTGAGCAGAATTAAGGCATCATCAGATGGAATTACGATTGAAAGAATCGTCAAACCGATTGGTAGTGTTGGATGTTACATACCTGGGGGGAGAGCGCGATATCCAAGTACATTGGTAATGTGTACAGTACCTGCAAAGATTGCAAACGTGGAAAGAATAGTGGTAGTAAGTCCTCCAATGAAAAATGGTAATATCGATCCTCTTACACTGGTAGCAGCCGATTTATGTGGTGTAGATGAAGTCTATAAAGTCGGTGGTGCCCAAGCAGTGGCGGCTCTTGCATATGGGACCAGAACAATAAAGAAGGTAGATAAAATCGTAGGTCCTGGAGGTCTGTTTGTCAATATTGCCAAATTTCTTGTCAGCAATAAAATTGCTATTGACATGATAGCCGGTCCAACTGAACTCTTAATATATGCTGATTCCACATCTGAGCCCGAAATAATAGTCAAGGATTTAATTTCACAGGCTGAACACAGTGATGACACAATTTGTGGTATTGTTACTAATTCAAGTGCCTTGGTAAGCAAAGTAGAAAATGAAATAGAAAAATCATTAAATAGTTCCTTACCAAGATTGGATATAATTTCAAGTAGCCTAAAGAATAATGCATTCATTGCTTTGTGCAAGGATGAGGAAAATGCAATATCGTTCATAAATGAATTAGCACCCGAACATCTTCAGGTTTTATCCACAAATCCAAAGCAAATAGCTTCAAAGGTTAAAACTGCAGGAGTTATTTTACTTGGAAAGTATAGTCCGTCCGCTGCAAGTGATTACTGCCTTGGATCAAACCATGTGTTACCAACTATGGAATTTGGCAAGTCTAAATCTTCTCTTTCCGTACTGGACTTTATGAAATTAGTGAATCATATAACAGTAACAAAAAGAGGTCTTTACACTGTTCAGGATTGTGTAAAAGAATTGGCGTTGGCAGAAGGATTACCGAACCATTATTATGCGGTGAAAGAGAGGTTCAGAGATTGACTGATTGGCTTGTGAGAGAAATAAAGAAAATTTCAATGATTGAAAAATATGCAATACCTTCTAGGAATAATTATTCTAAATTGGATGCAAACGAAAATCTTGTTTTAGACAAGGATATTCTTACAAAGATTTCAATAGATAGTTTAAAAAAAATTGATCTGAGAAAATATCCCATTGAGCTGTCTGAAGAGGTATACAAAAAGATATCAAGTTATTTAATGGTAAGTAAGAAATCGTTGGTGCTAGGTAGCGGTTCGGATCAAATTATAGAATTACTTTTAACAATAATAGGTAAAGGCAGGAGATTAACTTCCATATACCCAACTTTTTCTTATTTTAAAACAAGGTGCCAATTACATAAAGTCGGGTTTTCTGAAATATTGTTATCTACCGTTGATAATAGCATTAACATGGAAAAATTTATGGAAAAAGCAAGAAACTCTCACGCGATTTATTTATGCTCACCGAACAATCCCACAGGAAACCAGTTTGATAAATCTCAAGTTTTAGATATTTTAAATTCGCTAGAAAATAGCCTCGTAATCATTGATGAAGCATATGTAGAATTTGCAAAATATTCGTTAACCAAGTATGTGCAAGAGTATTCAAATCTTGTAATTCTCCGTACCTTTTCAAAGGCAATGGGTTTAGCCGGTGCAAGAATAGGTTATATGATCGCCAATGAGGAACTTGCAGATTTATTTAAAAATAAGATTCAGTTACCATATGCAGTAAATAGCATTTCAATAGCCATCGCAATTTCAGTTCTTGCTAATCCGAAAAAAATGGAAAAAAGTATATCCCTGATAAAAGATGAAAGAGAAAGACTTTATCGCAATCTCTCAAAAATCAAAAAAATAAAGGTATACAAGTCAGATGCAAATTTTCTGTTCATAAAATGTAATGAGAAATATAAAGGAATTTTAGAAGCTTTAGAAGACTCAAAAATAATTGTAAAGGCGTTAGGTAACATTAGGAACTATGGAAATTGTATCAGATTGACGATAGGCACAAAAAGAATGAATGATAAAATTTTGTCCATATTTAACAATATTCAATAACCCTTAGATTCTAGATGTCCAAAATGAAATCAAATGCATGTGTTATTTTTGATATAGATGGTGTATTGATTGACACTACAAAATCTTATAATAAGACAATAACAGAGACAGTCGAATATTTAGTTAAACATATAGATCCAACTATTGAAAATGCAAGAAGAGTAGCTAGCGAAGAATTAATTTTCAATTTTCGAAAATCCGGAATGTTCAACAACGATATTGATACATGCTATGCATTTATTTTGGGTATAATGTGTGGGCCGCCAAAATTTTCTGAGTTATATTTTTTTGTAGAAAATATAGCAAAGAAGGAAACTGCTGGTGGAATAGCCTCCGTAGAAAATTATCTCTCACATTACTCAGAAAGCCGTCTAAAGAAGATTAAGAAGTTATTAAATTATCCAGGAGATATTCATGGTAGTCTCTTACCTCGGATTTTTGATGAATTCTTTTATGGACCACATTTGTTCAAAAGGCAGCACAGTACTAGTCCGAAATATTATTTTAGCAAACCATTAATAGAAAATGACCAAATGTTGGTGACCAATTCAACTATGAAGAAGGTGTCGAACATATTTGATAAAAAAATAGGTATTGTTTCGGGCAGAAGTAAATTAGCTGCAGAGTATTCTATGAAATCACTCTTCAAATTTTTTGACAATACTGCTTCGTTTTATTTGGATGATGAAAAAAGAGAAATGAGAAAGCCCAATCCTTCAGCGTTAGTAAAAAGCATCAAAAGTTTTGGAGTCGATAATGCTCTTTATGTTGGAGACTCCACGGAAGATCTGCTCATGGTACAAAACGCAAGGAAAGTGTCAGATATCAACATTGAATTGATAGGAATATGCGCCCCTAATACAAGATCAGATCAAGTAAGGAGTTTATTCAATAATAATGGAGTTTCTTTGATTGTCAAAGAGGTCAACGAATTACCGAACATATTAAATAAAGTTATGAACCAGTTTTAAATACGAATTGTCAGATACCGATAAGCTTAGGAGTGCAACTTTGAGCAGAAGTACTTCAGAGACCACCATAAGCTTAATTGTTAATCTTGATGGCGAGGGTAAGGGACGGATTAACACTGGGTTGAAATTTCTAGATCATCTCATCATTACATTTTGTAAATACAGCCTGGTTGACATAGAAGCGGATGTTAAATCTCACGATTCAATCCAACATCACTTGATTGAGGACATTGGTATTTGCATAGGGCAGGGATTGGATAAGGCGCTAGGAAATAGATCAAAAATTATGAGATTTGGATATGCAATAGTGCCCATGGATGATTCACGAAGTAACTCTGCAATTGATTTGGTTCGTAGACAATTCTCTAAATTTGAGTTAAAGCTGGAAAGAAATGAAGTGGAAGGTATGGCAAAAGAGGATATTGAACATTTCTTTAGATCTTTAATGCAAAACCTTGTGGCATGTACACACATATTAGTCGAATACGGAAAAGATGATCACCATAAACTAGAATCTGCTATGAAGAGTTTTGCTATTGCATTTAGAAATGCGGCATCTATTGACCAAAGGAGAAAAGGATTGCCAAGTACTAAAGACATGATGTAAATGGCCAAGATAGCTATTTTTGATTTTGGGGCAGGAAATCTTTTCAATTTGCATCAATCGCTTCTTAGAAATGGAGCACAAAATGTGGATATTATTAGAAGTTTAAAGGACTTGAAAAAGTATAATGGCTTGGTTTTACCAGGAGTTGGTAATTTTGATAGTGCAATTAGTTCAATGAAGAAAGATGAGATTTCTCTCACTACGGCCATAAATAATGGAATGCCGATACTCGGAATATGTTTAGGATTGGAAATGTTATTTTATAGAAGTGAAGAAGGACTTCTTGATGGTCTTAAAGTATTAGAGGGTGAGGTGTTGATGCTACCAAAAAAGAAAGTAAAAGTTCCCCACATAGGATGGAATAATTTACTGATAGTTAAAGGAGAAAGTAATCTGTTAAAGGGAATTCCGCAAGATTCCTGGGTGTACTTTGTACATTCTTATCACATTGAACCTAAGGATGAAAATCTCATAGTAGCAGTAACTGACTACGGCTCAAAATTGCCTGTTGTAATTGAACGGTTAAATTTGTTTGGCACTCAATTTCACCCTGAAAAATCAGGAAAAGTTGGAGCCCATATTATGAAAAACTTTCTCAAAATTTGTGAAAAAAACGAATGAAGGTATTAGCGGCAATAGATATAATGAAAGGGGAAGTAGTTAGGTTAACGAAAGGTGACCAGGCAACTAAGAAGATATACAGCAACGATCCTGTTGAAGTGGCAAAAAAATGGGAAAAAGACGGGGCTGATATGTTGCACATCATTGACCTTGATGCGGCACTAGGGAATGAATTGAACAATCTATCGACAATTTCAGAGATATTGCATTCCGTTAATATTCCAGTTCAGATTGGAGGTGGTATACGTCATGTCGAAAATTTTGAAAAAATTGCTAGTATGGGCTTTTCAAAAATTGTAATTGGAACTATGGCATATCGAAATTTGGATGAAATACGTATGCTAAGTAAGAACTACAGTGATAAGATTGTGATTTCGCTTGACGAGATAAACGGAAATGTTATGATTGATGGCTGGAGATCATCATCCAATTATAAGATTGAGGATGCGATTGACAAGTTCAATAAATTAGGAATAAACATTTTCCTTTTGACTAACATAGTTAAAGATGGAACGCTTTCAGGTCCAGATGTTGCCACTTTAAATAGTATTAACACTGATCGAACTTCTAAGATAATAGCAAGTGGAGGAATTTCAAGTTTGATAGATGTCATAAGAGTTAGATCAATTGGATGCGATAGTGTGATTCTTGGTAAAGCTCTGTATGAAGAGAGATTGGATATAAAAAAGGTGAAAACAATAGCGTAATGCCACTATCTAAAAGGATCATTCCATGTTTGGATGTGGACAATGGAAGAGTAGTAAAGGGAATTAATTTTCTAGGGGTTAAGGACGCAGGTGACCCCGTTGAGCTAGCAAAAAAATACAGTGATCAGGGAGCTGACGAACTTGTTTTTCTGGATATTACTGCGTCAAAACAAGACCGTGAAATCATGAAGAATATCGTTAAAAAAGTCGCCAGTGTTATCGATATACCTTTCACAGTGGGAGGAGGAATTAAGACACTTTCAGATGCAAGAGAGATTCTACTCAATGGAGCAGACAAGGTTTCCATCAATACTGCCACAGTTAAGAATCCACAATTAGTAACGGACCTGATGAAAATTTTCGGAAGACAATGTATTGTTGTAGCAATAGATGTCAAAAGAAATTTTATGGTTGATAAAAAACAGACATCTACGTCAAAGGTGGATAAGGATTATTTTTTTGAAGTTATGATATATGGAGGATCCAAGGGCACCCGTATTGATGCTATCCAATGGGCAAAGAAGGTGGAGGAGCTTGGTGCAGGAGAAATACTCTTGACAAGTATAGATGCAGATGGTACTAAAAATGGCTACGATATTGAATTGACAAATACAATATGTAATAGTGTTAGAATACCTGTAATTGCATCGGGCGGTTGCGGCTCATCTCAGCACATGTTTGAAGTATTCAATAGAACTGACGTTGATGCCGTTCTGGCAGCGTCAATTTTTCATTATGATAAACTAACACTAGGAAAGGTTAAGAAATATTTGGCGCAAAAGGGAATCCGAACTAGACTTTAATAAAATTAGTTGAAATTGTAATCTGAAATTTAAACCAATGAAGCATTATAATCAAGGCAAAAAGCCCGCATCATCGCAATGTCAGTGCCAAAATAAATATGGCTGATATCACTTCAATAGTTAAAAGATAATCTCTAATTTTCTTGGCTCTGCTAGACTTTATCTTCCCATGCCCTCTTATTATATGCTGATCACGAATAGTAACAAGAGCATATAGCCTGGTTAAAGCCATCAAAAAACTCACTCCTAAATATACGGGCAAGAGAAAAAGATGCTTTGGATTGCGCCGAAGATGTGGAAAAATTTTGATCGTCCTTCCAACCAACCATAGAATAATGATTGAAATCGCTAATCCCCATTGATTTTCGATAATTGCGATAGAAAGGAAGATCGGGCCAAGCAACAGTGTAAAAACCGAAATAAAACGATCTATCATAGAGAATGCAAGATACGGTCGTTTCCATACCCAACCATTCCATAAACTTTCAAAATCAGAATTATGACTATTTCTTGCCCATCTAATTCTTTGCTTGATAAATTGGCCAAACTTTGGAGCTGCAGATGAATATATTATTGCAGAACTCTGGTAATATGTTTTCCATCCTTCTTGTTGGACAAGTCTCGTAAAGCACTTATCTTCCCCTGATTCTTTTTTTCTGCCGAGTATTATTTCATTCAAGAAGAGATTCATCTTGGGCAAAAGTATTTCCCTTCGATACAATGCAGTTTTTCCACTTAAACAGGACAGAGCCTTTCCTCCTGCAGTTTGCGCCGGCATATCATAATAATTTCTCATATCCCAAAAAATATCAGTCATTTTTTGCCAAATAGTTTTTATTTCAAGTGGATGGTATCTCGGAGTGACTCCTCCAATATTAGTATCAACAAGGAAGGGGCCTAACGCATTTTCTAAGAAATTTGCGTCCCACATGGTATCGCTATCTGTTAAAGCAAGAATTTGGCCTTTAGATTCTAATATCCCATCAACAAGGGCTGCTCTCTTTCCGGGCTTTGAAGTTACTATCAATTTAACATTATCTTTCCCTTCCTGAAATTCTTTAAATTCAGCTATGCAGCCAGTATCAGATTTATCAATTATTGCGATTATTTCAGCTGGTTTATTTTTCCACCATGAATCCAAAGATCGTTTAAAAATCTTCTCGTCTTCGTTATATACAGGTATAATTACAGAAACAGAAAGATTCGCCTTGCTTTTTGAATTCACCTTATTTGGGTCCGGCAATATGGGATAATATAGCGACGCAACAACTTTTTTGATAAACCATATTGACCATCTCCAAGTTCCGATTATACCGAGTGGGATGATTAACCAATAATTGTACAAATTACTCGGTACCAAATTTCTAATTAAATAATTTTTAAATCCATTAATTTGGTAAAGAATATCATTTATGTCAAACCATATTGGTGATGTAACCAACGAAATTGCGAACCCCATGAGCAAGATATCAAAAATTATGTTTCCAAAAATTCTAGAGCGCCTTTGAAGGTGGGGTACCTTATGAGAGTCCACTCTTTTAGCTTTATTTGTAGATTATTTATTAGTAACTTTATTCTGAGCTATAAATTTATCAAGTAAGATGGTTCTTGTTAATTTTTACTATAATTCATTCTTGAAAATGAAAAAGAATTATATAAATATGATTAATTATAACCCCCTATAATAAAGAGGGATTTTGAACGAGTAAGATAAGTATTATTGGTTCGGGTGTCGTAGGAAGTGCAACGGGCCAAGGGTTTCATAAGCTAGGTCATGAAGTTATTTTTTACGACATTTCAAAAGAAAAAATTAGAAATCTAAAGAGTAATGGATATAATGTAGCAATTGATTTAGGCGATGCATTATCACAAACAGACATTTCATTTGTTTGTGTGAATACTCCAACGCATAATTCTCAACAAGACCTTTCTCAGATACTTTCAGTACTCTACCAGCTTGCAAACTATCTTAATACAGCGGAAAAACATCACTTATTGGTCTTCCGTAGCACCATGTTACCTGGAACAATGCGTAGCGTAGTTGTCAATTATCTCGAAAAAAATTGCACAAAAAAGAGAGGAGTTGATTACGATGTTGTTTACAACCCAGAATTTCTAAGACAAAATTCAGCCTTAGATGATTTCTTCAAGCCGGACAGGGTAATAATAGGTGAGGATCATAATGAATTTTCAAAATTATTCGTAGAGCTATACCAGCCTTTGACAAAAAATATAATCACCACATCATTTGAGGCTGCAGAGTTAATCAAGTATGCATCAAATTGCTTTTTGTCATTGAAGATTTCATTCTTCAATGAAATAGGACTGATATGCAAACACCTGGGAATAGACGACAAGGTCGTAAGCACGGGCGTATCTTTAGACAAAAGAATTGGAAAGTATGGCACTGAATTTGGTAGGCCATTTGATGGTATGTGTCTTCCCAAAGATACTCAGGCATTGGCGTCATTCATAAAACAAAACAGAATTGAACCTGACTTGCTGGAAATAGTGTTGAACATTAACAAGAAAATTGAAGATCTTACCAGTACAAGGCAACTAGTCTCTGGCGCAAGAGAATCTCATTCCTAAAAACGAAAAGGGTTTTTCTCTTCAATAATTTATATTGGGTTGTTAGATTTTTCTTTTAACAATGAATTTGTCGGCTTTTAGGGTTTCATTTATTTTTTTATTAATTGTAAATGTTTTACTAATAACTGGCCTGAGTCGCCTAAGCGATGCTCAGGGTGCAAACTCCAAGGGTTTGATAGGAGTAAATATGTTAGGCTATTATACCAGCTTACCTCAAACCCGAGACTTTAACAATCCTTTCCCTGATAACTACTACGATCAAAGTTTTAAGCTCATTAAAGACGGGGGAATGAATCATATAAGATATGTATATTATTGGGAATCTTTTGTAAAGAATCCTACAGCATTCATAAGTGAACTAAAATTTGCTGCTACTTTAGCTGATAAATATGGATTAAAAATTATATATGACAATCATCAGTTTCATACTTCATCATGGCTTAATCCTCAAAGAGGAACAGGTTTTCCGAACTTTTTATTTCAGAATAACTCAGAATATGCATATGGCAGTGGAGGAGGGCCTAAATATCCCTCAGCTGCAGCATGGTGGACTCACTGGTGGAACAGGGAAATTAGAGATACGAATGGTACCGACGGATGGACTCTACAAGCTGCATTCTTGAAGAAAGTAATTAGTACAGTTGATAGTCACCCTAGCACGGCTGGATATGAAATATTGAGTGAGCCTCAGGTACACAACGCGGACCAGTGGGAAAAAATCGGTAAATATAATACATTTATGACAGATGAGATGAGAAAGTTAACTAAAAAAGATATTATTTATAGCATGACCATACCTGTTGATCTAAAAAGTATCATTGGAGTTAATGCCCAAAATCTTGCAAAGATGGCACCTATAAATAAAACAAATATTATCTTCAAATTCAGTATTTACGGACTACCGTCACCTGGTAGCTACCAAGAAGAAAGGTTGAATATGTTTGTACAGACGGGCAATTTATCTGGAGTTCCAGTCTATATTGGAGAATGGAATAACGTTGCCAGAGACAAAGTAATAAACGAAGAAGGAGATTTTGTTTATGAAATAAATCCAAAAGCAAGTGATATTACTCCAGAAGATACTACAGTAATATTAAAAAAATTCAATCAAATAGATCCATACGGCTGGGCTTTCTGGTATTGGAATTTTAGGCCACATAGAGTTGACAACTTTAATTTAGTGATAAGCGATAACAATGGCAATTTGGTTCCCACAAAATATTTTGATATCTTGAAAAACTCTGTTCATTCCGTTTATGGAAGTCAAGCACCTAAATAGCACATGAATCTAAATGAATGTAAGCTCTTCTTCGTGGTAACGTCAACCATATTCAGAAAATGTCGGCATGAGAGACCTCTGGTATACAAAGAGTCCATAAGGTTTAATTCTTGTTAAAATGTCATATCTTAGTGGATATAGAAGCTAATTGAAGACTCAACTCAATCTAAAAGAAGGAACTAGGTTTAGATCTTTGATATTTATTCTAATTCCTATTGTTCTTTCTTCCTACACACACCTTTGGAATGCTACAGGCTTTCCATCATTGCACACAGACGAAGGACATTACCTAAGAAAAGCAATTTCAACTGAAACTGGTCAGGGACTTCAACCGCAAGAAAGATATCGAGCCCCTTATTTTGGACAAATTTTTTTAGCGGGAATCTTTAGCATGATTGGTTATCCTAACACAGAAAACTTGAGCGATAAAAATCCTGTTGAGCAATTGTACTTTGTTCCCCGCTTTATTATGGGAATTTTGGCTGTTATTGATACTTTTCTATTATATAGAATCACAGAAAACAGATATGGCAGAAATGTTGCAATTATCTCTTCAATATTATTTGCAGTAATGCCATATACATGGATGACAAGGAGAATATATCTAGAGTCAATTCAGCTTCCATTTATTTTAACATCAATACTCCTGATTCTCAATCTTGGTAGAGGTCAACAACAAAATGCTAAGTTAACTTTGATTATATCTGGAATTTTCATGGGTCTTGCTATATTTACCAAGATACCCGCATTCACAATAATTCCCTTGGGCATGATAATGATATACATACTTACTAGAAACAAGAAATATGCGCTGCTTTGGTTAATTCCTGTTATTTTGGTTCCAGCATTGTGGCCAGTGCATGCCACATTAAACGGAGAACTTGACAATTGGATTAGTGGAGTACGTTACCAAGTCAGTAGAGATAGACCATTAATTAACACAATAAATACATTTTTTCAGATAGACCCTGTTCTGCTTATTTTGGGTTTGGGTGGCCTTATCTTTTCAGGTATAAGAAGAGACTATTTCCCTTTGTTGTGGGCTATACCGGTTTTCATCTTCCTTCAGGCAATTGGCTATGTTTCTTCGTTTCATCTACTATTATTACTGCCACCATTTTGCATAGCGGCAGGAAATATGATTGAAAAAATTGGAAATAATCTATACAATATCAGAATGAGAAATATCTTGCCATATCTTCGAATATCAATTATTGGTATATTTGGCATCGCTAGTATAACCATGCTAATTACAATAAACACGAATTCAAGTTATTATCATGCTCTTGGATTTGTTATTTCGAATTTACCTAATAGTAATGTCAATCCAAATTCAAATAGCTCAAAAATTGGGGACAAAGTTACATTAATTGGAAATCCACAGTATTTCTGGATTCCAGAATTTGTATTTAAGAAATCATTTGATGCCAAAAACTATTACAGCAAAACTCCATTCAAGACCGATAGGTACATGATGATTATTGATACTCGCTTCTTGAAGATTTTAACTGGTGATAATTCCTCCCGCTTAAATTTGGCATACAATTCTACTCACAATCTAGCAAGATTTGAGCAAAACTTTACTGGAGGCCTAGATCTCAATAAATATCCTTATACCAATTTAAAACTGAGTCCAGAAACAGGCTTTATTGAAATAAGATCCAACTATTAGTATTTTTAGTGATGTATTCCCAAACCAATTAATTTGACCTTCTAGGTTAAGTTCACGTCACTAAATGCGTATACTGTTATTACATTCAGATTTTATTGAATACCAGCCTATTTCAAAAGAAATACAGACCGCAGAAGATCTGCCTTCCAAATCCAAAAAAAAAATAGACGAAGTGATAGTGGCGTTTATTGCCGTTGAAAAAGATGATGATGAGTCCATAATTGCTGATGTTTGCAAGGAATTAAAGACCTATTCAGAGATCATAAAATGCGATAATTTACTAATCTATCCCTATGCACACCTAAGTTCAGATTTAGCAACCCATATCAAAGCTCAAACATTACTGGTTTTAATTGAAAAGCAGACAGGAGATCTATTTAAGAACGTAAATAGGGCACCATTTGGCTGGACAAAGTCATTTAATATAAAAGTAAAAGGACATCCACTTGCAGAAAATGCAAAAACAGTCCGAAAAAAGAACGGTAACAATACTGAATCCACGTCTGAATCTATGGCATTAAAATCAGAAGACGTGCTCAAGTCAATCTGGTATGTACTTGAACCTGGAGGTAATTTGATTCCAATAAATGACTATAAGTTTGAAAAAGAAAGTTTATTCAAAAAATTAGTAGATAACGAATTATACAAGAAGAGAACAGTTGTTGAAATTCCACCTCATGTGAGATTAATGAAGAGGTTAGCAATAGCTGACTATGAACCTTCCTCAGATGGTGGAAATATGAGGTACTATCCAAAAGGACGATTGATGAAATCACTAATAGAAACATACGTAACAAGAATGATTCATGACTATGGGGGAATTGAAGTTGAAACACCGGTAATGTATGATTCCAATCATCCATCAATACAGAGTTATTTCAATAGATTCCCGGCTAGACAATACAATATACAATCAGACAACAAGCAGCTTTTCTTAAGGTTTGCAGCCTGTTTTGGTCAATTCTTGATGGCCAAGGATTTCCAAATTTCTTATAAACAGTTGCCATTGAAGCTATATGAATTAACAAGATATTCATTTAGAAGAGAAAAGAGTGGAGAATTGGTAGGTCTTCGAAGGCTTAGAGCATTCAGTATGCCAGACTGCCATGCCTTTTGTAAAGATATTGATCAAGCAAAGGAAGAATTTGTTAAAAGATTTGAATTGTCACTGAATGTTATTGAAGGCCTAGGAATTTCCTCAAGTGACGACATTGATATGGTTTTTCGTTTTACTACTGATTTTTATGAAAAAAATAAAGAGTTTATTAGAACATTCGCAACGAGAATAAAAAAACCTATTCTTGTAGAAATGTGGAAAGAAAGATTCTTTTATTTTATAGTAAAATGGGAGTTTAATTTCGTAGATAACTTGGGAAAAGCTGCTGCATTGTCCACCGACCAGATCGATGTTGAAAATGGGGAAAGATACAAAATTGAATTTGTTGATAGTGATGGTACGAAAAAGTATCCCATTATACTGCATAATTCTCCAAGCGGTGCTATAGAACGTGTGATATACGCACTACTGGAGAAGACTGCTAGAGATTCAAATATGGGCAAGATTCAAGCTTTACCATTATGGTTATCACACACGCAGATCAGGATAATACCTGTAGCATCAAAACATTTAGAGTTCAGTGAAAAAATTTTAGTTGAACTTGACAAAAACAATATTCGAACGGATATTGATGATAGAGAATTTTCTGTTGCTAAAAAGATAAGAGAAGCAGAATCTGAGTGGATTCATTTCATAATAGTCATTGGAGACAAAGAAGTTGATGATGGTAAAGAATTTGTAGTTAGAGAAAGATTAGCTAAATCCCAATACAGCACATCATTGGCTAATCTTATAAAGAGGATCAAGTCAGAAATTTCTGATAAACCATATCTTCCATTAAACCTGCCAGTCTATTTATCAAAACGCCCGATAATAATGGTATGACATTTTGCTAGTAATTTATGCAAACAATTCTATTTCTCAGATGATTTTTTATTTTTGAATGTTTTTATATTTCATGACTGCAATCCCATTCAATGGGAAGAATAGAAAGAGGAGTAAACTGCAGTGTAAATGGATGCACAAATACTGCAGAAAGATCAATCAGTGGAAGTAAGGCTAGCATGGCCTCGGATTTGATAGTTAATACCTCAAACAAAAGAGTATATTTATGCAAACAACACTATAAAGAATGGAAAAAAGCAACTAAAGAAGATAGAGAAAATGAGCGAGCAAGATGGGGTTAAACAAAGTTAGAAACAATCGACTCTAAACATATTTTCTTGGAATTATCCTTAGCAGTGTATGTGTTGCAAGTGTTCCTTCTCTGTAATCATCGTTCTTAATAGAAACTTCTACAAGATCCATTCCGACAAGATGTGACGAATCGTTAATACTACGAATAATCTTTATTATTTCAAATGGATCTAATCCAAATGGTTCAGGAGTTCCTGTACAAGGAACATACGGCAAATCATAAACATCTATGTCAAATGATATGTATGTGTTTCTATTACAAGTAACTTTAGAAATATATTCACACACATTATCAATATTTTTTTTAATATTCCATGGGTCAAATGTTATTATACCATTTTTTTCTGCAATCTTATTTTCCTCCATATCTGCCTGTCTTATTCCTATTTGGATGATATTTTTACCCTGAATGTATCCTTCTTCCATCAATCTGAAGAATGGCGTAGTATGACAGAGCTTCAAACCACCATATTCAGGTTTTAAATCTCTATGGGCATCAAAGTGTATTAAGAGAGGATCATGATGAGAAAGGCCCTTAAAACAAAAATAGGATATAGTATGCTCACCACCCAAGATAAATGGCTTCTTTTTTGCTCGAGATAATTCCTTTATTAGAGGTGGAACCTTTTGATCTAAAAATGAAAATAGGGTATCTATTTTGTTGGAATTGTTGTGATATGGTAATTTAATATCTCCCAGATCAAAAATTTTTGCAATTTCTTTGATATCTTTTTTTTCATCGTAAACAAAGGTTTCAATTTGACGTCCTGATGTACTTCTAATTGCTTCAGGTCCTCTGCTTGTCCCTTTCCCAAATGATGTTGTCAATTCCAACGGAATTCCAAAAAAGACGATGTTTGCATCATTGAAAGTAGTCTTCATATCGATATCACCAAAGGAACAACCAGCGTTAGTTCTTTCTGGAGGAATAAAGAAAGAGTCCAAGAGATCTAAAATTTTTGTCAATGTCTATGTTGATTACTAGAATACAATTATATTTATTTTTTAAACTAATTTAAAATAAATATACTAATTTGACCAAAATAATTCATCTAAATTACTCTGTCTTGGCTTGCCAATTATGGATTTGAAATTTACATCTAATGCTGTCAAAAGTTGATCGAAAGTAGATTCCATTGCTTCCAAATATTTTTCTGTATCTATTTCTTTGTGGTTTGCAAGCTCGACGGGTTTAACTCCTTCAGCTGTTTTTGTTTTTACATATGAAATAATATCTCCTGCCTTAATTTGTCTACCATTATCGGAAAATAACTTTGCGGCCTTTATATGTTGAGGGATTCCCTTTATTGAAGTGGTCGTGGAATCATGTCCGTCTATTGATGTTATCCTTATGTTTTCGGATGTTTTTTTACCATATTTTTCTGGAGACTTATTTATCATTACGTTAAAAGAAAGTTCCTCCAGAGGATATTGATCTGATTCTAAATTTTTTGCACTTTCTTGAACAATATCTTTTATTTTCTCTCTAGCAGTATCAAAATCCTTTTCAGTATTAACTTTCCCTAATATATTCAACATACTGTAAAAGGTTTTCCTTATGAAAGTTGGAGTGTGAGATTTTTTGCCTGTTAGGCCCTTTACATCTACAGTTCCGTCCTTCAAGACACCTAGGTAATTTTTTTTCAGATTGTTAAAAACTACATATCGATATTCTTTATCTAATTCTAGATCTACACCCTGATTGGCTTTTGCCCATTTTGAAATTTCTTCTACTTTTCCTTGTGAAGGATCCCTCAAAAATAATGAATCGGTATCGCCATATACTACTTGTATTCCTGTTTCTTTACATTTATCGATTGTTTTAGTTATAATACTTCTTCCAATCGCTGCCGTAGCATCGGCAACGGGTAGACAGTATAATGGAAATATTTCAGCTCCCATCACACCATAGCTTGCGTTGAGAATAACTTTAATTGCCTGACTTACCACTGTATAGAGTTGTCTTTCTTCATACGAAATTGTTTTGTCTTTTGATAATTGTTTATAATAATTAACCCGAAGATCTCGAAGTGAACCTATAAGAAGAGAGGTTATTCCTTTTTTCTCCTTGCAAGTCCAGTATGTTGTTTCAGAAATCCTTTGGTTAGGATCCTGGCTACATGAGTCGTGAGGGCAGTTTACTGTTTCATAAGATAAATTATGCACTTTTATTATACTTGGATATAGACTAGCAAAATCTACTACCGACACATTGAAGTGAATCCCAGGTGTAGGTTCAACAACAAGACCTCCTCTGTATTTCTTTTCTTTTATAATAGCTGAACTTGACACCTGTCCCTTGTTCCGTAACTCTTCGCTATGAGGAATTAGCGCATTTATCTTTCTATGCTCGTAAAATAACATGCCCCTAATCCACTGGTTAACACCAACTCTGGAGAGGTCTTCTACAGATAATCTCGATATTCTCGCAATTACAAACAATAGTTTTAGAAGAAGATTATCATTGAAGCTTGTAAGCCTAAGAGTCAGTTCTGTATCTTTCAGGCAGTATTGAGCTAATTTTTGAATTGATAAATCGCTGATATTTCCTTCGAATTCAATTTTACTATCATTTAAAAGCGCCTCTGTTATTGCATTTAATCTATATTCAGAGTATTTGTGGCTAAATGCATAGATTTGAATCGATCTATTTTGAAATGTTCTAAACAGGTCAATGTGTACGCCATGTTTGAGTTGAACTGGATCTGCCTGGATACCTTTCTTCACGAGTGAATCACGTTTGACCAGTATAGGAATTTCTTCCTTTGGGATTATTGTATGGTTTATCGGATCAATTGCAGGATCCTGCGATCTTTCATAAATATATGGAAGATCAAAATCATCACCATTAAAGGTAACTAATACATTATACGTCCAAATTGTTTTAAATGTTTTTTCTAAGAGTTCTTTTTCAGTCTTACATATTTCAGCTTCTAGAATAAGTTCTGTTCCATCAGAGTGATTCTTATCTTGTTCAAGAAGGAACACCTTTCTTAATCCATCACTAGAAGCGATACCTATTGCAGTAATTTTTCTATCATGTTCTCGGGGTATTGGCATTCTCCCCTCCTCTGAATCTACTTCAATATCAAGAGCTATTCTCTTCATTTCTGGAATAGGTTGATTTAATAGCTCCGCCCATTCTCTAACATATTTCCGGTATTCATCATTTCTTGCTTCCTTGCTCTCCAAAATTTTATCCCAGAGAAAATTTTTCAAGGCAGTCTGGACAATTTCGGACATTTGATACGGGTCTTCTTTTATTTCGTCGCCTATTCTTTTGTAGTATGAGCCTGGAATCAATCTTGTATCGTACAGGTAATTTTCATGATACTTGATGTTGGCCTCCCACACATTGAGTTTTTCCCTTATGCCACCCTTGCCACCTATTGACAAGGGATCAGGTGCAATTATTTTTATTGTTTGAATTTCTTTGTCCGATAGTAGATCCATTTTTCGTATTGTCTGCAACTCGAATTTCTTTTCAATGGCTGCAATTTCTTCTGCTCTTTTTTTATTTTCCAATTTTGTATAACAATATGGTTTGTGACCTGTCTTATCCTGCCAAAAGTATATGGTGTGTGAATTAGGATCATAGAATTTTAATTGAATTTTCTGATTTTCACCAGAATAAATCGCTGATATTAACATGACACGAGTATTTACTGGAAGATCCCTCCAATATGTCAAATCCTGTTTTTCGTTTTGAAGAAGAGGTGATTGGTCCAATTATTACTCACTGGAATTAATTTCAAGTACAGAAAAAGGATAATTATCTTTTGCTAATGGTATTCAATTTAATTTATAATAGTAGATGTGGTTTTCGCAAGTATTAGATTAAATAACCATTTCATTTTTTTCTTTTCTTCTAATCATGACAACACCAATAGCGTAGAGTGCAATCATTGGTAGTGCAACAAACCACATGGTGACACCACTTCCATCTGG
>VBPX01000122.1 GCA_005877075.1 Nitrososphaerota archaeon
GTGATTGGTCCTGATAATAATATTTATACTATTATAGGAGATGTACTTGCATACTATAATAAAGATCTAGGCACAAAAGCCATAAATTTTAGAGATTCAAAAGACCCTGATGGGAGAGGAGGCATACTTAGGGTTAGTAAGGAAGGTCTGATAACAGGGAATGGTGTTCTAGGAAATAAAGCTCCCATCAACAAATACTACGCATATGGTATTCGCAACAGCTTTGGTATGGATTTCGATCCTGTAGCTGGTAAACTATGGGACACAGAGAATGGTCCGAATTATGGTGATGAAATTAACTTAGTGGAACCAGGATTTAATAGTGAATGGATTCGAATTCAAGGGATATGGAGTCCATATAATTTAGATGCTTCAGAAAACATACTAAATCTCACTCCCGGGAATCGATTAGGAGAACCAGATGAAGATATATTGACAGATTTTAACGGTAACGGAAAATATAGTGATCCGGAATTTATTTGGAGTCAAACTGTTGGTGTTACTGCACTCAAATTTCTTAACTCTGATAAATTGGGCAGGGAATATAAAAACGATATGTTTGTAGGTGACATTAGATTTGGAAATATTTATCATTTTGACTTGAACAAAGAGAGAACAGAACTAATCCTTACAGGAGAACTTGAAGACAAGATAGCAGAAACTAGTGAAACTGATGAAGAAAATATTAAATTTGGAGAAGAATTTGGAGGAGTTACTGATCTAGAGGTTGGGCCGTATGATGGTTATCTGTATGTTGTATCTTACCGGGACGGCGCCATATACAGGATAGTTCCTGTAAATAATAACTAGTCTAATGAATTCTACATCAATTTTGAAAATTGTCATCTAGTCTGTGATTCCAGACTTATAACTTTAGATACAATTCATATCACCCTTACTATTATAGTAAAGTCGATACCTCTATTTTTATTATGTAGTGATCAAAAGAAAACAACAGCTGCTTACAGTTGCATACTACGGCTAAATTCTTTTTTTAGTATACTGTTACGAGTTCTGGAATAATAAATGAAACAAATTTTGATAAAAGGTTATATTAAATCTGATTAGACATAAATTTATCAATCAAAATGACATTAATTAATTTAGCAATATTTGGCGTTGCTGTAATTATGTTTTGTATATGTTATTTTGTTTCAGATTCCATTTTTCAAATGTCATATTCTGAAGTATCTCAAAAGTCATTTTGGTCTAATGGTAAAAGTATGCCAACTCCAAGAGAAGAGATAAGTGGAACATTATTGAATGGCAAGATCTATATTGTAGGTGGTTCTGCAGATGCCAATGAGATAACAGATAATGTTGGCATTCTGTAACTTCATTTCCAGTACCAAGAGATCATATTGGAGTTTCTTCCTATAATGGTAAGGTATATGCAGTAGGAGGTTTTGATGTGAAGGATAGGCCAAGTGACGAATTACTCATATACGATCCTCAAACAAAAAAATGGAAATATGGTCCACCCATGCCAACATCTCGCGGCGCACTGATAGCTGAATTCATAAATGGAACTCTCTATGCTGTTGGAGGAGTAGATTCTTCCCATAATGTGATACCAACAGTTGAAGCCTACGATCCGAAAACCAACTTATGGACTACAAGAGCACCTATGCCAAGTGCAAGACATCACCTGTCTTCTGCAGTAGTTGATGGGAAATTATATGTAATTGGAGGGAGGTTGCTTGGGGATGGCATACCACGTCCAATAGCTGAGGCTCTGTCTAACCTAAATGATAACGAAATGTATGATCCACAAGAGAATACTTGGAAAATACTTCCACCCATGCCATCAAAAAGAAGTGGGCTAGCAGCCACCTCTATAAATTCTAGCATTTACGTCTTTGGAGGTCAGAGTGTTAATGGAACATTCAATAACAATGAAATGTACGATACAAAAACTAAAATATGGTCATCTGAATTACGGATGCCAACACCTCGTCTTGGATTAGAGGCGATAGCTGTAGATAATAGTATCTATGTAATTGGCGGCAAATTAAACACCAATAAGGTAACAGGAGTAAATGAAATTTTTCATCCTGTAACAAGTCAACACTAATAGTCTAGATAACTCAGATAAAATGAAAAAAGATAATAAATGCTTTTTGTATTGTGGTCCAAAAAACAATAAATCTTATTAAATAGGCTATTAAAAAAGCATTATACAAAATGATTTTGAAAGATATTTCTCCCTTTTACAGAAGAAATTTTCCAAAATTTTTCTTTCTACTTTTCTGTTGGACAGTATTAATTTTTTCATCATCTCAAATTAATGGCAACTTTGTCAATAAAGCTAATGCTCAATCATGCAGTAATAATCTTCCTATAAGTGGTGCAACTGCCAGCGGTAGTCAATCTGCATATCCTCCATCAAATGCCATTGATAACAATTTTGGTACCAGATGGTCTAATTCTGGGGTCGGTTCGTGGATCCGTACTGATCTGGGTTCAACTCAAAACATTTGCAGTGTAGACATTGCATGGTATAGCGGAAATACACGTCAGTATCACTTTGTTATAGCTACATCCACTGATGGAACTACATTTACCAATAAGTTTAGTGGTGATAGTAGTGGCACTACAGTAAATTCTGAAAAATATATCATTCCTGCTACCGATACAAGGTACGTAAGGGTAACTGTAAATGGTAACACTCAAAATAGTTATGCATCAATGTACGAAATTGATATCTTTGGATCAGATAGTACTGTATCTGATATAGACCAATTTGGAATAAAAAAATTATATCCAACAAAGAGTGGTGGGGAACAATGGTTCATGAACATGAATGACCCACTTAGCGATAGTAGATTTAACCCTCAAAACACAATAACAAAAAATCCTGATGGTTCCTGGAAGATGAAGTCAACAAAAGTTCGCATGGCTGTGTATACATCAACAGGATTTGATCCCAATGATATTCCAACACTGGATCATAGCGTGATAGCATCAAAGGGCTACATGCTGGCACCAAATGATTGGAGAAATTTTGAAATGACACAGTACGTAAAAGTTAATACTTCTCCAGGGGACGGGCAGGGGCGGTAGACATACTGGAGATGGAACTCCTCCCGTAGGATGCGAGGGTTCTTCTATGAAAGGAGATGTCTTCTTTTCTGGAAAAGTAAGATTTGCAAAAGAGCAGTGGCATGTAAGCTACGTTTTCACAAACCTCAAAACTGCAACAACTTCTATAGAAGATAAGTGGGTTGGAATAAAGTTCATAGTTTATAATTTTGTCGAAAATAACAAAGTGGTGGTAAAAACGGAGTTGTGGCTGGACACAAACAATAATGGTAACTTTGTAAAAGTTGATGAGAATGTAGATAGAGGTGGATGGGGTACTACTGGCGGAGATTGTGGCGGTGCGCCTGATCAAATAATAAGTTGGGGTGGACCTATTACTACATTTAGGTGGGATACTGCTACTGATGTTGACTTTAAAAATTTAAGTGTTAGAGAAATAGTATCTCCTCAGTAATGTATTACTACAATAATTTTTAAAAAAATGTTGATGACTCCATATCTTTTCGCCGTATTTTTCTATTCGTTTATTGTCACAGTCGTCAAAAATTAAGACATAAGATGGTATATAACCAGTAGAATGCATTTAAATTTAAAAATCGTTTTTTTAATACAAACTTGATAAAAAATCCAATCCAAATTTCTTAATTCGCTATGTAATTTATCGGCCTCAAATATCGAATAAGTCTGATTTACCGTTGATATAGTTTCATTTATTCTAGATTCAACAAGGTCGTAAATCGAAATATCAGGATTATTGATATTTTCTAGAACTCATTCTATCAATTCAATTCTCTTTTCAAGATCTCTTTTGTAGGTAGTATCATCATTTTGTCTACAGAGCCGCTTTTTTGATTCTTCAACTTCTTTTTGCAAAG
>VBPX01000012.1 GCA_005877075.1 Nitrososphaerota archaeon
TCCTTTATTAAGAATATTTAGTATACCCATTAATCCGATTAGTGTTTTGCCACTTGAAGTAGGAGTTGTAACGAGGATATTGTTACCATTCATAACACCTTTTGATAATGCAAGCTCTTGTGGGGGGTACAATGAATCATATTTTAATAATTTTAAAAGTTCCTCCAGGCACTCTTGCATATTAATCAGATTTAATTTATTCCAATTAATATATTATAATATTCGTACTTCTGATAGATTATCTATATCAACTATTAAAGGAAAATTAGTTTCTTGTTTTATATACTAAAAATTACATTTCTTTAGGCTTACTCTTTTCTTTTTTACAACAAGAGAATTTGTGACATCAACGAGTTTATTGGTAGATTCCAAGCTTTCTAAATAGTTTTAAAAACTATATACGTGTGATCTTGGTATTGTTAATAGTAAAGTTTGCAATATGAGATGAGATGAGTTAAAATATTTCACATGGGGAAATATGATAAATATTTTAAAGAAGACAGAATCATTTTTCTTATGCTTTGGCATAAAAGCCAGACCTTCTCTCGTATATTTGTCCATTCTGCATAGCTCTTCTTATGAATCCTTTGGCTTCGTCTTCTGTGAACTTTCCTGTTTTCACAAGTTCATTTATGAAATTTTTTTCTTCAACATCATTCTTGTCTTCTCCAGATAATCCATTAAAAACATCCGTAAATGTTTTTAATTTTGAAGTTTCACTAAGTGGTTTTCCATGAAGTACCCCCAGATCCACTTTTCCAGTATTAACATCTATACCGACAGTTGCTAACATTTGCGAAACAAGAAATATTGCTCTGTCAGCATCTTCAGGTTCCACACTATCTTTTAATAACAATCTAGCCCTAGCAGTAGCAAGGCGTACTAGCCCTTCCAGCTGACGAGGAGTTGCTGTGATCATTCCTTCAGAATCAACATTTCTCATTTTCATGTAATATTCTCTTAGAATATCAATTGCTTCCGTTGTCAGTTTTGGTTCAGTTTGTTTGGCAAATGCTAGATATTTACGAAATAGATCTATTTCTATAGCAGGCTGGGCTGCATGTTCTATATCTCTATGAATTTCAAGTATGTGGCTTGCTATACGATTATCTTTTTCAACTTCGGCAGTATCTCTAATGACGTGAATGATATCAAATCGTGTCAGTAATGGTATAGGAAGTGGCTCTACGTTTTCCGTGATATTTCTGAACGGATCATATTTACCATATTTAGGATTAGCTGCAGTAAGAATTGATGTTCTAGCATTAAGTGTGGCTACTATTCCTCCTTTTGCTACAGAACAGGTTTGTTGTTCCATAACTTCATGTAGTGCAGATCTGTCCTCAGATTTGATTTTATCAAATTCATCGATACATACCAATCCTTGATCACCTAATACTACTGCGCCAGCCTCCAGCATCATTATACCAGATTTATCACGAATTACTGCTGCTGTTAAACCTGCAGCAGTAGTACCTCTTCCGGATGTATAGAGGCCTCTTGGGGCTATTTTTGCTGCAAATTTGAGCATTTCAGATTTGGCCGTTCCTGGATCTCCGACAAGAAAAATGTTGATGTCTCCTCTACGATTTGAACCATCAGCTAATTTTTTTGTTACGGATCCTACAATTAGTAACAGTATAGATTCTTTTATTATTTCATGTCCATAAATATGAGGTGCAAAAGATGCAATTAATTTGTCGTAGGCATCTGGCATACTTGCAATACCGATAATCTGTTTTTCATCCTCACTGCTTATAGCTATTCTATCAACTGTCCTTCCGTCTTTATTTCCAGCAAGTCCGCCGAGATATTCTATATTGTTACCCTCCATACGAAGTCTAAATAGACTTGTCCTTACCTGTATTGTTTGTTCTTGTTCAATTCTGACTATTCCAGTTAATAAAACTCTGTCTCCAGGTCTGCAACGATCTACAAGATCATCCATAACAGTAACTTCTACATAGTGTGGAAGTTGACCTGCTGGTAAATCTTCTGGCAATTCTTGAAGTCTAACAAGTTGAAAATCTGTGAAAAAACTATTTTCGGGATCCATTTCAAGTTCTTTTTCAGAACAGTTAGTGCATCTTGTAGGTTTCTTTAGTGTTAGTCCTTTTAGCTGGGCCTCGTTTAATGTATTACAATTTAGGCAGGCATATGCTATTTTTTTAGCAAGTGGTTTAATCTCAGAAGTTCTGACCACCATACCAGGCACGCTAATTAATTTGCTAATTACATCAGCATTTATCTCTCGTAGCCCTTTTTGAACCGAATAGTTTCCGATTCTTACTTTTATCTTGTCCTTAATTTCTTGAGCATAATCATAATGAATTTCTCTTAATATCGAGTATATAGCGTTGTTAAAGGCATCAAACATATCATCAGGTGTGTCTGTGATTAATTTTGTAAGTTCTGGGTTATTTGTATCCAGATCAATATAATCAACTACAACAAATGTGGAATTTGATGCCATCATATTGTTTATTCTGTCAAAATACTTGTAATTCCCATCCCTGTCCTTAAATCCACGTAGAAATGATTCTAATTCATCTGATATCGCCGATGTAGTTTGTTGTTTTTGTTCAGTCATTTACTTGTTTAACACCAATTCTTTAAAGGCCAGTGAAGAACTGTGAACAAGATTATAAAGCTGTTTTTCCTCTGCGGATAATTTTCCTTCCATCTCTGCAGAAAGGGATGAAGCAGCAGCTAATTTTACAATTTTTTCCAGTCTGGACATCACAAATGAATTAAGAGATACCATTCGCTTTTCTCTTTCTTTATCGTTAAGACTTTCAAGAAAGTCCTTGACCCTTATGTAAAAGTCGCTATCTACACCTGAAATGTCGTGTGGTTTTGATATTCGTTCCCTATTCAATGCCTTGGAGACATAGCTTGATATTTCATTATCCTGAATATCAATCAGGTTTTTTCTTGCCAAAATTTTTGTAAGCCATCTTGGCAATAACATGATATCTCCCTCTTTAGCATCAATTTTGATATCATAAATGGATATTTTTACATCAGTCTTGAAGGTAACTCTAATCTCTTCAAGAAGATATTCTAGCAAATATGTGTGTTTTATACTTTCAAATACGTTATGAGCAAAAACAGTGTTTGATGATGACATTATTCGGAATATAGTCTTAGAACAGCTGGTAAATAAAGTTCTCAGAGGACTGAATATATAACTGATCATTAGAAGATTTTGTATGCCACAAGTACAGGCAAAAAACTTGTCTAACTTAATGTGGGTGGAAAAATATAGACCAATCAAGTTGGATGATATTGTTAATCAAAAAGATATTCTAGAAAGTTTAAAGAATCTAATAAAGGAACCTGCCGAAATGCCGCACCTATTATTTACAGGACCTGCTGGAGTCGGCAAAACTACTACAGCCCTGTGTATATCAAGACAATTACTTGGTGAAGACTGGCAAAGAGATACACTTGAACTTAATGCGTCAGATGAAAGGGGGATAAAAATGGTGCGAGAGAGAGTTAAAGAATTTGCGGCAGTGATGAAGATTAGAACTAGTGAAAAGGATGAAAGAAAATTCAGAATAATAATTTTAGATGAGGCTGATGAAATGACATCCGAAGCTCAGACGGCCTTGCGAAGAATTATCGAGGATAGTTCTGAAACTACTCGCTTTGTCATTATATGTAATTATTTATCTCAAATTATAGAGCCTATTCAAAGTCGCTGTGCAATTTTTAGATTTAAGAGAATTGAAAAAGAAATTGCAGAGGATCATCTAAAATGGTTGTGTAAAAAAGAGGGAATAAAGTATGACGATAAAGCAATTTCACAAATTTTTGGTTCGACCAATGGCGATCTACGACACTCCATAAACTTACTTCAAAGTGCATCTGTAATGGGGTCGATTTCCATTTCAAATGTTCTTGCATCACTAGGACTTTCCGGTAAGTCAAAGGTAAATGATATTATTAAATTAGCCATGTCAGGGAAATTTAACGATGCCAGAATTAAATTACTTGAATTAACTGCAGTCTATGGAATGTCTGAGTTCGATTTTCTAAAATATGCGTATGAAGGCGTCTATTCATTAAAATTGGTCCATCCTGAAGAGTTTGCTTCTCTGATAGCTGAATATGATTATCGTCTAACTCAGGGATCCCACCCAGATATCCAGTTAACTGCATTCTTGGCTCAATTATCAAGGATTGGATCTAAAGAGCAGGCTAGATAAATTTCTATTAATTATGAAGTTAAAATTTTAGTTAATGATAAAAATTATAAAATAAAATTCTTGTTACCATAATCATAATTCTACTGTTGTAGATTAATAGTCTTCTTCAAATTCTTCTCCGCCATCTTCTTCCTCGACTTCATCAAAATCTTCTTCGAGCTCCTCTCTTTCATCAGCACTCTTGTACGGGAGATCAGCCTCGCCAGCAGAATTGCACACGGGACACTTGAATTCAATTGTCTGTCCTTCAAGATCCAATGGGAATTCCTTTGAGAAGACCTCATCGCATTTTGAACATACCAATGTTGTCTGTATATTGTCAGTACTAAATTTGTGTGATTGTAATCTAAATATGGTATTTGTCATATCTTACCTATTGAAATTGTCCTTTTTTATAAGGATTATTATGATTTTATATTATACTGTATGTATCTTTGGTTTTGAATCATATATTAAAGCTAACAGATGTGCTCGTGCGTCATTTTGTTCAACAAGACCACGGTTTGCTACGGTTATTATTGTACTATCATTCCTGACTCCGCGCATCTTCATACATAGATGCTCACCCTCTGTAATCACAGTTACTCCCTTAACTCCCATCTTCATTATCTCGTCTGCAACCTGCTTTGTGAGTCTTTCTTGAATTTGTAATCTCTTGGAGTATTTTTCTACCAAGCGTGCAAGTTTAGAAATACCAAACACTTTGCCTGAAGGTATGTAAGCAATATGAATTCTACCAAAGAAAGGGAGCATATGATGCTCACACATACTATAGAATTGGATGTCTTTTGCAATAATTGAATCTATTTCTTCACTGAAACTGATTTCAAGTTCAGAGTTCATACAATAACCCGCAAAAATTTCTTCGTACATATCTGCCATTCTTTGTGGAGTTCCCAGTAAGCCTTCACGATCAGGATTTTCTCCGAGTTGTATAATCAACTCTCTAATTAGTTTCTCAATCTTTCGTTTATTAAATGAAGTTTTTTTCATTTTCACTCTTTTTGCATGATTCATCTGGCCCCTATTTCTTTATGTAACTGTGGTATAATTCTTACTTCAGGAAACATCGGTTGGACAATATCATAAGAGTCTAAGAGTTTATTAACGGTTGGTTGATCCATGCCATGACTGGGCTGTATTATGAAAGGCATAATGTCTGAGGGTTTTATTTTTTTAGAAATATTGTATACCAAATTCTTGAAACTTTCAAGTCTTGTCGAATTAGTTACTACTATTTTAATATAAGTAGTCTTGTTGTGTTGGATGGCTAAATCCAGGCATCTAAATTCATTCAATAGCAAATTATCATAATATTCATCTTCAAGAACTTCTGAATCTTCTGTCTTAAATTCAATCTTACATATATCCATATAAGGTAAAATCTTACCAAAAAGTTCAGAATCAAAACATGATGATTCTATGTATGTCTTTAGGTTTGTATTCTTTTTTATAAAATCTGCTAATTGTATTACAGCTTCATATTGTAATAATGGTTCTCCCCCGGTGAAATTTACCTTGTATGTGAATGGCTGTAGTTGTTCTAAAATTAGTTCTTTAATTTCATCAATCTGGTAATTATTCCCACTATCCAAACGTAAGGCATATTTTGTATCACACCATCTGCATTTTAAATGACATCCTGCTAATCTGACAAACATCGTTTTCTTTCCTACAAAAGCGCCTTCGCCTTCAAAGCTAGTAAATATCTCACTAACTCTTACTCTTGTTTTATTTTCAGTTCTTTGCATAAACTGTTTTATCCTCTATCCCCGCTTTAGTAAATGCCATCTTCCTATTTATACACGATTCGCATTCTCCACAATGCAGTATATCTCTATGAATTTTTTTTCCATTAGAATAACAACTCCATGATTCGAAGATAGTATCTCCGAGTATCTCGTGACCTAACTTTAATAGCTCGTATTTGGTTATTCCCTCTAAAGATGGGGACCATATAGATATTTTTCTTTTAACTCCACTATTGATTTTATCTTCCTCTCCTATATTCAAAGCATTTGTAATTGATTCAATAAATTTTGGTCTACAATCAGGGTAACTGAAATCATCAGAATGTGCACCATAAACAATCAAGTCGGCATTAACACTAAATGCCCAAGCTGTCGCAATAGTTATGAATACCGCATTCCGGACTGGGACTACAATACTATTATCAAATTTAGAGGGAATCGGTAAGTTAGTGTTGGTTAGGACGTTTGAATTACCATATAATTCCTTCATAAAATTTATGTTTACTATACGGTGTTCGTCGAAATCAAGAATTTTGGCAAGTCTTTTTGACTGTAAAATCTCACGTTTTGCTCTCTGGCCATAAGAAAAAGTAATAACCTTTATTCTATATTTTTTATATCCTTTAACATACGCAGTGGCACAAAGTGAATCTAATCCTCCACTCATTATACATATTGCAAATTTTTCATCTTTCAATTAACGCATAGATCCCTCCCATGCCATAAGATGCTGCAACAAAAAATCTAGAAAGTGCTAAAATATGTTCATGAATTATACTATGAGCCAGGACTGTGTCAATTAGCAATAGAGGAGGAACCATAAAGATTGCAATGATTCCAACAACAAATTGCTCTTTGTTATCATAATTACTGTAAGATTTAATCAAAAAGTAGGTTGAAATGTTGCCCATACCGATGCCCAAAAGTATCAAGTATTGTGAAAATGAATGAAATACAGGTATAACCAAAAATGGTCCTGCCCAACTTAAACCATTAATTATTTTTGCGTAAAGAGGCCACCTTATACTATTTTTCATTCTGTTTCTGATGGAATAAAACGTATTCTTCATTCTCAAAAAAGTAATACTCAAAATTACAGTAAAGCTCATTACCCAAAGTAGAAGCTGATAATAAATTGGAATATGATATCTTGATAATAATTCGTTAGTTATAGTTCCAATTAGAACTGCTATTGCAATACTAATAAAAAGGAAACCAAATGCTCTAGATTCGATTCCTATATTGCTATGCAATAAACTATGAAATCTCTTTCTTTAATTTAAAGCATTTAGAAAATAAAGTGAAACTTCATTTTTGTGAAACTGCGCTATTTCAATTATTTTCAGCGTACAAGTATCCAGCGTACAAGTATCCATGCATTTTGATGATCTAGCATATTGGGCATATTATTGATTCAAAGATGAAATTGAATGCTAGGTCCAGAATATTTTACAATACTAGTAATAGCTATTGTTGTTTTGAACCACATTTGGGACAGAACTTTGATCCTGTTTTTAGAGGATAATTACAATTATTACAGTTACTCTGTTTTGCAACTTGAGTCGAAATTTCCTTGAACATATCTGTAACTGCGCCACTGGGCCTGAATGAATCATCAGTGTCTGGAAGGAAGTCAGAATCGTTTGTTTGATTGTCGACATTATTTATATAAGTCATCAATCGAGGCGTAGTCTTGTTTTTTCCAGGAACATTGACTTGGTCTCCTAACCAAAGTGCAAATTTTTTTAACGTCATTTCAGGAGTTGAAAAAGTTAGGGAGTGTGTAGACATATACTCTTCAGTAGCAGCTCTCCCATTGAATATCTCCATAATAAATTAAGATCAAATGGAGTTTTTAATCATTGCGAATTCCCACATTTGGGACAGAATTTAGCGGTAAGAGAAATGGAGGAATGGCACTTGATACATTTCTTTTTTGAATTTTGTTTTTTTTGTTCAGATTTGACTATTATATCGACAGGCTTGAATTTTGGTTCGATTGTTTGTTCAGGTTCTGGCATTATATATTGATCATTATCTGATCTGGCTCCAATACCACCACCCTTATCTACAAATGCATTAATTCCAAACCCAGAACCAGATGCAGGCTGTGCAATTCCACCAGTAGGATTTTTTACTGATGAACCTTTATCTGTTGCAGATTTCATTTCTAATATTACTCTAATAGCTAAAAAATTTAATGCAGATAAAGAAATCATATATTTTGCAATTTTTGCAAAAAATTCTTTTTCACCAATTTTTCCCTTTTTGTAAAGTTGAGTATCATCAATAAGTGATTCATAATGGTCTTGGGTTTCATTTACCAATTGCTTTAGTTTTTCGGTCAAACCACCCAGTGTATCAACACCAAATGACATTATTATGGAATTAGTCATCCAGTTTAATAAAAAGTTTGAAGAGCTTAAAATAGAACCAAGAATACTTAAATTGGAAACATACTGTGCCTGCTTTTGTTTGATTCAAATAGCCCCTGAATATTGATATACACCGTTTAGCCAGAATCCAAATTGACGGAGGGGTGGTCTAGACTGGTTATGATACCTGCCTTACACGCAGGTGGTCATGGGTTCAAATCCCATCCCCTCCATACTATTGTATTGCTAAATCGGTTATGATAGTCGAATTTGGTAAAAATTATGATAAATCTCTTCCGTAGAGCACTATTTCATTAAATTCATACTAATCTTGAAAATGGAGGTCAAATTTTCTTTTTGAAATATAATGATATGTCTAAAACAAATTAAATACAGGTAAGAGAAATCAACTAAATAACAAATGACACTGTTTTCTGGTAAATTGATGTATGTAAAACGTGATATTTATGGATAAGAAGACACATAGGAACATAGGAATGTCCTTAGTTTTGATCATACATCAGCATACATTGTAAATTCATGTGGATGAGGGCGAACTGCCAATTCCATGTGTTGTTTTGCAGCATCGTCAACTATACGGTCAATAACATCCTTACCAAATACTGGTTTCAAAAAATTTGAATCGGACTTTAATTCTTCAATCGATTCTCTTAAACTAGCGGGCAATTGTTTAATTTTATGTTTTTCTCTTTCAGTATCACTCATCTTAAATATATCTGCATCAACAGGATCTTCTATCTTGGGATCATTTGTTTCAATCCTGTTTTTTATTCCACTAATGCCCGCAGCAACTATTGCAGAAAAAGCTAAATATGGATTACATGACGGATCTGGCGCTCTGAATTCTATTCTCTTCATATGTGCAAATTTTTCTCCTTTATAATGGGCAGGAATTCTAATTATTGCTGATCTATTTCCTGTGCTCCAAGCAATATAGACAGGCGCTTCATATCCAGGGATTAATCGTCTATATGAATTAGTAGTGGGAGCAACGATAGCTGCCAGAGCTTTGGCGTGATCTAGGATTCCTCCACAAAAGTATCTGGCAGTCTGAGATAGTTCAGCATACTTGTCATTTCCGTCATAAAAGAGATTTTTCCCCTTATTCCAAAGACTTACATTGACATGCATACCAGAACCGTTATCCAGTGCGATTGGTTTTGGCATCATTGTTGCTATCATATTATGCTTTTTAGCAATATTCTTGACGATGTACTTGTAACTTTGAACTGAATCCGCAGTATTGACAAGACTATCATAACGAATATCTATTTCACATTGTCCTGCAGTTGCGACCTCATGATGATGAGCATCACAAATTATCCCGAAGTTAGAACTAAGAACATCCACACATTCATTGCGATAGTCCATGAGAGTATCTCCAGGCGGACTCGGGAGATATCCTTCTCTTAGTCTGAGAGTATAACCAACATTTTCTGTCGACCATGGAGCTTCACGAGAAGTTATTTCATAGCTTTGACTATGAAATGAAGTTAATGTATTTACTTGAAGTTTATCAAAAACAAAGAATTCAACTTCGGGTCCCCAATATGAAACATCATAACCATTTTCCTTTACGTATTTTTCAGCATTAAGAGCTATTCCACGTGGATCGCCTAGATAGGATCCTCGCTTTTCACCACCAGAGAGAACATCACATATGAGTCTGGCTGTGGGATACTTTTCTATCCATGGGATAAGTGCATAGGTAGCAGGATCGGGTCTAATAATTAAATCGGATTCATGGATTTCTGTGAAGCCTTTTATTGAGGAACCGTCAAGTTTTGGCAATCCATCTTTAAAATCATCTTTTCTTAACATATTGGCTGCTACGGTGGTGTGATGAAACCTACCAAATAATCCAGTAAATTGTAGATCAACAAATTTTATCCCTTCTTTTTCGATCTTAAGTAAAACATCATCGCTTGTATACGATAAAGGTTCGATTTTCCCATTAATTATTTTATAAGGCAAACAAAACCGATTATATTATTCTCATAATTAAGTTTTAAATTGAGTTTGCAAACTTCAGTATACATTCTTAGAAAATTTACTGAATTAAAATTTTAATAAAGTGATATATAAGTATAGAAATTATCAAAAAGGTAAGGAATTATTGATAGCCATGGGTGATAACAGGAGTAGTAAAAATAATTCTGATAAAAAGATCGATTTGGATTTTATCTTGGAACTTCTCAAGAAGGAAACCCAAATTCCAAAGATCCAAGGTCTCTCATCTGATATTTATAAGAAAATTGCACAACTAATAAAGGAACTTTCTATCCAAAAATATGAAGACTTGGAATTAGAAGTCCATAATGAACTGATTAGGCTACTAATATTATCCACAAAATCTTTGATCGAATTGAGAACTCATAAACTTTTAGAAAATTCTTACGGCAAATATTTGTCGTATTATTTTTTATCTACTGATGACTATTCCAAATTGACCGATGAAGAGAAGTATATTTTTGAGGAGGAAAGAAAAGTTTCACAAAGAAAGGACTTGATCATCCAGTCTCTAGTTGATGGAAATGTGAAGAATTTGGATTCCATATCACGAATCATAAGATCCAAAATGATCATCATAAGATTTTTGGAATCGACGGACCAATTTATGGGGGTTGATATGGCAAAATATGGTCCATTCATTAAGGAGGACATCGCTATTTTACCATTTGAGAATGCAAGGTCATTAATAGAAAGGAAAGTAGCATTAGAAATAAATGATTTACGCTTTCATGTTAAGGAAACATAGATATTTGTTTTAATCTTATATCGATAATTAATCTACTTGCCTCATAACGGAATCGATATTGATCAATACATTCTACTCACCATATATCCAATAGTAGTATTTTTTGCAACAGGTTTTATTGGAAAGAAAATTAACCTTGATGATGCGCTAAAGTATTTTCTTCAAGGCGTTAGTTGTGTTTTATTTGGGATTTTCTATATTGCCATGATTCCTAGGGGCGGAGCTCAGGGACTTGCTATAGTTTTGATAATGTTCGGCTTATTGTTATTTTTTATGGCCAGAAAACAGAAGATATCACCAAAAGATCAAACTTTCAGTGAGTGACATCATGACTTTAAATAAGGTCTCTATTTTCGAATTATCATTTTAATGAGAATACTTTCTTCTCCGGTATTCGATTAGCCCCATTAATTGATATCCATATTCTAAATTGTGCTTCACATGATTTATTCCATGTGAACCGTGTGGAACAAATTTACCCTCTAACACATTTTCTACGTAGGTTTTTACTTTTCTAATCGAAATTGTTGCATGCTGCAGCTGTCTATCATTCAATTTTCTTCCTAATTCTTTCTCAATTTGGCCACTAAATTCCTCCGTTCCAATTAGTTTTGAATATTTTTGTAATTTACTATAATTTATGCATAAATCTGTTATTTTCTTATAATCTTGTTCTGGTATTCTTGTTAACAATTCATTCAGTTCATTCTTTTTTCTTCCTGTAATAACACTAAGACTATTTACAAGATCCTTCTTGCTTAATGTATTTTCCTTTACAGAAGCTGGTATCAAGGTTTGCAATGAAGAAACTTCACTTAATTTTTTCTCACCAGCATTATCAGCTTTTTGGACTACGCTAACAATGGGTTCAGAAATATCCAATTTTTTATTTATGGCATCATGCTTATTTTTTAGATAATATCTTTCTAATCCGTAAAGATTTACCTTTTCGCCACTAATGTCAGAACCTCTTCGAATTATTGAAATAACATTCAGAATAATTTTTGGATAATAATATTTCAAATCATTATCTACATTATCATAATTCCCCATAATGTCTTTGTATATACTAAATATAGCATCGCTGACAACCTTATTCATAAACTGGTTTTCTGAGCTGACTTTTGTTTCATATTTCTTATTATCCAAGCCTCTAGCTCCAATCGTTAGAAAGTCACAAAGTTCAGCTTTTGAAAAAAGATACTTGTTCTCATCGCATATCACAACTATTGCTTTCATAATATTGATCCAAAATTCATCATCATTGGAAATTTGGAGATTTTTTACTAATGAGGAAGTATTTTGTATTATTTTATTGTCTGTTATTCGCAATTCATCTAAAGTTTGAGAAAGTACTTTTTCCGGATTAATTGTATTGTCTCTATTTGTCAATAGTTGATCACCTTTATTATCCTATAATACTAATTATAGTATTTGCTATTTAAAATAAATTTCTGATAATACGATAATATTATTATGTATAAAAAATAATGACTTTTGCCTGTTTAGAAGATTAGTATTTTTGGTTAGGTCAACTGTTAAGATAAACCATTATCACATCTTATGACAATGATGTTCTAGAATCACAATATTTTTAATATTTTTCCATTATTTTTTCGAATTTCTGCTAAAATCTGCTTTGATACTTTATCAAGTGTTTTTTTAACTTGTTCTTTCGCATATCCCTTTGAAACTACTTGAATTCTTATTCTAGGAATATTATCAGCATAGCCTTGCGGGTGAGTTTTTAGGTATAAACTGTCTTTTGGCATTGATGTAACTATTTTTGTTAATGTGGATGATATCATAGCTTCACTTATTCCTAGAACATAGTAGTTAATTTCTAGTATTGTGAAGTTACCTAGTTCTTGTTTTATTTGGGGTAAAATATTCTGTGTAAGTATTGCTTTCATTTCATTTGGAACACCAGGTAAACATATTATTCGTGTCTTATCTGCAGTAAGTAATATTGCAGGAGCGTTACCGACAGGATTCTGAATTGGAATTGATCCTATTGGAACTAATGCCATCTTTAACCTTGCGTTATTTATTTTCACTTTTTGATGTTTGTCTTTATAGCTTTTTTTTACCATTTTTAATGCAATATTGTTTAGTATCAGTTTTTTTTTCAATGATTTACTAATTCCTAGTAAGGTTTTATCGTCATAAGTTGGACCTAATCCTCCACAAATTATGATCCAATTGGGTTTCCTATTAAGAGAATCCCTTAAAGTCAAGTCAATTTCACGTAAATCATCTCTAATTACGATCACTCTTGTTATGTAACCGCCAATTTTTGTAATTTTTTTTGATATCCAATGAGCGTTCGTGTTTAAAGTTATGCCAGATAGTAACTCATTGCCAATGCATAAAATTTCAACAATATACATTAAAGTATCTTATTATCAAGTGTTTATGAATATATTTTTGATATGTTGAAAATTATTGATGTAAGCCGCATATTTCAAATGCAAACATAATATATCCAACAATTTTTGTTGATTGTCTGAAGGGATAGAAATTATTGGTATCTTTTGGCATTAGTTCATATTTTAATGCGCTAGCTTCTGTTTTTGAGATGGCTACGCGTATTAAGCTATTGTCAAGTATAGAATCCCATGGCAACTGAGTCATAATTTCTTTTTTTGTAGCTAGTATAGAGATTACTCTATTCGAATTTGTTTTATCCAGAATAACAGAGTATTCATAATCATCACTTTCTTGAAATGGATCATTGGTGGTAAATGGGTCTATATCAACATGTTTTTTAATTTGTTCTCTTAAAGAGACTGATAATTTATTCATGGTTGCCAAATCCTTTAAAGTTAGCGTTTTCATTTGATTTGGAGATGGGGACTTAATTTCTGTTGTTGATAACATAGTTTAGAGTACTTGTGTTAATCATTATATAATTTTTGATATTTTATAAATAAAGTCAATAACTCTTAATATTATAGAATTATAAGATTATCATTACTTAATCCATTGCCGGGGTACCCAAGCTAGGTATGATAAATACAAGATTCCCTAAAAGGGGTCAGCCTCGAGATCAAAATTATGAATACCGATGCGTAAGCTGATGTTCGCAAGAACTCGTGGGTTCGAGTCCCACTCCCGGCGCTTCAGATACAGTGGATAAGTTGTAATATTTTCAATGGAATCGTAAGTGAGACGTGTTTACAAATTGTTATGAGCTATTTTGGATTATAATTATTCAATCACAAAGTTTGTATGCTAACCACACTGGGCAATTAATTCATTTTCATGTGTATAACAAACGTGTTCGAGTCTTGTATAGTCCTCAAAGGAATATTTGCAGCCACATTGATATTCCAGTACTTTCTTTATCTTATATCCATTTGAAGAAACTAACTTGGACATAGCATATTAGCACTAAACACATATATCAACTTTAATTGGAATTTTTATAAAGTATTGAAATCCTTATTTTTTGCAACTGATTGTATAAATTTGTCATCGTTTGTGATTTGTATTAAGATTAGATTAAAATAGATCACGATACAGCAAATGTAGTGAGTGTAAAATAGATTTATTTTTAACTTGTATATTATACAGAAAAAATCTTTTGTTGTTATTAGTGGTATTTCTATTGTTCGGATTGTGCACAGTTGCTTTCTTTGTGACATATACATTTGCGGCACTCCAAACAAATCAATCAGATTTTAATTTTGTAGCAGCGGGAGACTTTGGTTGTGGTATAAACGCGAACAGAACGATAAGCAATATGTTGACCAAGAAACCAGAGTTGATGATAGGATTGGGTGATCTTTCATACCAAAAAACTCCAGACTGTTGGTTTAATATTGTTTCTCCATTAGATACTGATGGACGACTGAAAATTGCGATTGGAGACAATGAAATGTACCCTGCAAAATTTGATGAATATATGAAACATTTTAAGATGGATAGCCCATTTTATTCGTTTAACTACAAGGATGTTCATTTCCTTTCAATGGCAACAGCCAAAAATAAAATAATACCTTATAATGAAACTTCAAAACAATATAAATTTGTCAATGACGATCTCAAAAGAGCGCATGCAAATAACAGTATTAATTGGATAATAGTTTACTCTTTCAGAGCCTTTTATTCTTCTAATACAACACATCCTGGACTCGACGAATTGCAGGACCTCTACCATCCTTTGTTTGATAAATATGGCGTCGATCTCGTACTACAAGCTCACAATCATAACTACCAGCGGACATACCCACTCAACTACAATGAGACTAAGACATTTACTCCGATAATAACTGATAAAGAGACTGAAAAATATACGCATGATCCAAAAGGACCCATATTCATTACAGTAGGAACTGGAGGAGAAGACCTCTATAATATTACAGGCCAGGCGCCCTATGTTATAACTCAATTTCAGAGACATGGATTCTTGAATATAGATATAGTGGAAAATGGAAAGAATTTAAATGGCATTTTTTATGAGAATAGAGGAAACACCGGCAAAGATCAATTTAAGATTATAAAATAGCCAATTTTTCATAATTGTTATAGTGATAAATCTTTAAACCTCTATGAATGGAAAATGTACGTCTAATGAGTTAAATGTCTATGTAGTAAATTTTGTCATTTTGTATTGGTAATCATTCATTAATTATATCTTCAAGTAAATATTTTGGTATTTTGGCCAATTGATCCACCTTCCAATGACAACTCCAACAAAACCCACAAACAACACATGTAAATTGCGTTCTTATTCTACACGATTTACACTCTTTATATTCAAATCCTATACTGTTTCTCAAATACTCATGATTGAGGTACTTATCTTTTTTCCCGATTAGCCGGGAATTCATTTCCATCTATCTAAATTATAGCTTATCTGAAATATATTTCTTCTTTTGTCACAATACCACATAGCATATCGTTCTTCACAGTATAATAAAATAAAAATAATAAATTGAATTTAATATATTTGATACCATATTATGATATTAGTTATTAACTAGGGAATCATTTTTCCAACAAAACTATTAGGAGTTTTTCAAATAATATTTTTACTGTTCTAAAATAGTTTTTGGTAGGCGATATTATTTGTGAATGTAATTTATTATCTATTTCCATTGTCTTCGATCGCCTTCTAATAGCCCAGAATCACCATGAATTCTATCAATATGTTTGGATAACTCATCGTTATTGCTAAATTTCGATGCACAATAGGGACATGACACTTGAGTATTATTTGACATTATTGTAACAACTTAAACCATTCAAATTAACTTTTTTGTTTTAATATCTCAATATTACAAAGGTGTTAAAATGAAACTTGTCCTATCATAATAATATAAAATGTCTAGTGTTTCTCGAAAAATGATATCAAATCATCATCAGTTTCTATTATCCAGTCTACTAACGTTTCATCTAATTTATGATATTTTAGATGTTTTCTTCGTTTTTCTCTTAATATTTCTTCTTTACAGATTCCACATTTCATAAAAAGATTTGGCACTGGTAATGCTAAAGTATAATTTTAACATATATATCACTAGTGATATTTGACTATATGTATTCTAATATAAATTGGGCTAATTACAAACCGAGCTTCTGAAATATATAGATATAAAAAATTAAATAAAAAAGAAAAAAAGTATTATTTTATTAAATTCTTTGTTCTTTTATTGAAGTTTGTAGGAGCTCGCCAATTTCGTTGTGCATCTTCAAGAAATTCAATCCTTTTTCAGTTGTCTTATAGGTTTGTGAGCCTTCTAAATATTCTAGTAAATTATTTTCAATAAGTACAGAGAGATATTCTCTTAACTGAGCATAGCTAAGAAAAGCTTTGTACATGATTCTTGTTTTTGTTGCCCCGCCATTTGCTGCTTCTAGGATCATTGCTACTATTTCTGTTCTACTTCTGTATTTCATATCAAGATACAATAAACTTATTTATTTTAATGTATTGGCACAATAATATAGAACATAACTACATTAATTCGGTATTCTAGTTTCTTATATTGTATGAATCTGAATAAACTGTAGTAATATCGTGTTTGTAGAAAATAAAAATGTTAGTTATTCAGTTAACTTGCCCATCATTCGTTACGCTGTATCTTTAGTAAGAACCTCATTTAGCCAATTGCCTTCCATCTCATCATCTTGAGTATCAGCGGACAATACTGACTTTTGTTTCTCTTCATTATCATTATTGGAACCTGATCTCGTATCACTAATGTCATCAATAATGTCAACATCCTCTTGAGTTGAGTTGATGTTTTTGTCTTCTGATTCATTATTTGACAAAACAGTCTCTGAACTTGGTTGAGCAATTCTCGAGAGAAAGCTGTTTATCTCATCTTTTTCTAATTTTATCCGATCTAATAATTCGTTTGAATTTATGTTGATTTGTTGATATGTTTCTTCAACAATATCATTACTCCTATATTGCAACTTTGCATCGAAAATAATCGTTTTGATGGTTGTACTTTGCAAATCCAATTCTTGTAATCTTGAGTTTAATGATTTCATGACATCTTGTTCGTTACTTTCTAAGTCAAATAATCTCTTTTCATATATTAAATGCAAAACTTCAGCATCATCCTTCATTAAATCGTTTTCTTCAACCAAATTTTCAAGTGCTCTAACTCTCTTGAGTGTAAGATTTTTCTGTCTAAGTAATTTCTGTGCTTCCATTCGCCATCTTGGTATAAAAATCACATAATCTCCTTGGACAAGCAACTGTTCGTATGAGAGTTGTTTTAACCCAATCGAACCACAGTCCACACCGATTGACTCTATAGAACCATCGATATCAGTAACTAATCCGATTACCTTTCCCACATATGCACCATACATATCTTTTACCTGTTTTCCAACAAATTCGAGCTTTATGTCGCTCATGAGATTGAATCGATATAAGGATATAATGCTGGCATTGTTAAAAATAATGAATAATTTAGTAGATGTTTTAATACTTGGTCGAGAAAGTAGCATGACATTAACATGAACTGAATAAATATGTATATGGATTATTTTCTAACAATATTATGAATTTTGAATCTCTTTACGATTTTTCAGATCGAGAAAAATCGATACTTGATCAACATTTTTCTAATTCAGATAAGCATGTATTTGCACTTACGACTCCTAGACAGGTCGATAGAGGCGCATTGATGTCGAGATATTCTCGATCGGATAAAACAATGAGGAAGATTTTTTTGGATGAATTTGTTACAAATCCGAACAGAGGAGAGGAATTCTATAACAAGATATTATCAGAATATGGTGATGATTCTGTTGCGGAGCTGGGAGAAGCGCAAATTGGTGTAGAGTGGATCTCCAATATTGCAGCAAAAAAGATTGAGGATCAAAGAATTGGGTTATCATATCTAGAAAAATCTTCTCGTTATATACCATTTGATCAGAAAGTTGGTAATATGTATAAATATTATAGAGATGACAAGATAATCAAATCAAAGTATGGAGATCTATATATAGAATCTTGTGATCACGCATTTGATGTTTACAGTAAAAGTATCAAATTAATGGAGAAATTTATTTCAGAAATTGAACCTATCAATGATTTTGTGTATTATGATTCAATTTCGAAATCGGAAAAACCTTTCTACAAACTTACAAATCAACGGGATATAGAATCAGCTAAAAAAGTGTACAATACTACAGTTAGATCCAAAACCTTAGATATTCTACGTAATTTGCTACCTGCGGCTACTCTTACCAATTTGGGTATAACTGGAAATGGTAGAGCATTTGAATATCTTTTAACAAGATTGTATTGCTCTGATTTAATTGAGCTCAAGGCCTTGGCACGTTCATTGAATTCCGAACTTAATCGTGTTATACCATCGTTCATCAAACGTGTAAATGAAAAGCACGGGAAATCTCTGCAATCTTTTATGGTAAATACCAATAAAGAGGTATCAAAATTGACGGATAGATATCTTAGAGATATTCAACCTGATCTTTCTCCTATAGAAGTGAGATTGATTGATTATATTGATAGTAAAGATGCAGAGATGAAGATTGTTTCAGCAATTTTATATGAAAATGCACATGGACAATCACTCCATGATATAATAAAATTAGTTGAAACATTTCCGCAGGAAAGAAGAAATGAAATTATTTTCGCCTACACAAAATTTCGGGGAAATAGAAGACATAGACCGGGCAGAGCATTTGAAATGGTTGAATATCTATTTGAATTGTTTACAAACTTTGGAATGTTTCGTGATTTGCATCGTCATAGAATTCTTACTATCGAAAGGCAATTACTTTCAACTAGACATGGATATGACATTCCTAAAGAAATTCTTGATTCAGGTATCGATAAAGATTTTAAAGATTGTATGTATGTTGCTAATAATGCTTATGAAAATATTTCAAAGAGCATGCCTGTTGAAGCTCAATATGCAGTTAATTTTGCTTATAGATATCCATATTTTATAAAAATTAATTTAAGGGAAATTTATCATATGATTGAATTACGTACTTCTGCACAAGGTCACCCCGATTACCGTCGTATATGTCAGCAAATTTATAAAAAAATTAATGATATTCATCCAGTACTTTTGAAAGGAATGAAATTCGTAAATCTGAATGAGTATGGACTTGGGAGATTTGATACTGAAAAGAGAAAAGAAATGAAGAGAAGAGAATTATTATCTCCTAATAATTAATAAAACAATAATAAAAATAATTCTAGAACCATTTTTCTAGTGATTGATTTTTATTCATGTTTGAATTTTGAACCTTTAGTAAAGCTGAATTAACACGATCAGTTGAAAAGTTTTTTTCGTTACATAAAAACTCAACTATCTTATTATAATTAATGGAATTAAATTTAATATCATCATTAGTAACGTTTGTAACTTTTGGTTTTAGAAATAGTTCTCTAATTTCCTCATAAGGTATATTAGATAAGGCTTCTTGAAGTTGCTCGATATTTTCCAATTTTGAATATTTTTGAATTAATTTCAATGCAGTCTTTGGACCAATTCCTGGTATACCTCCAAAGTTATAATCGGTTCCAATTAAAATTCCTACGTCAACTAGTTGCTCAGTTGTTAATTTAGTTTGATGAAGTATATCTTCAAGATAAAATATTTCTAGAGGAACTTCGATGTAGGCATTTCTATTAGGCGCTTTCCTTTTCCCACTTATTGTAATATTTCTTACCAATCGTTTTGCACCAAATAAAATTGAATCATAATCTTGACTTGCACAAATATCTACCAAATTGGAATTCGTTAATCTTGCTGCAGTTGCTTCTCCTTCTGATGGAGCTTGTATTGTTGGTATTCCCAATAAAGAAATCAGTCTTTTTGATTCTTCTATCATTTTGTCGGTCAAGACTGATGTTCCTTGACTATATTTTCTTGCTTCATCTAATTTGCCTTGAAGGAGTGCTTTTTCATATTTTTCGGTGGCTAGCTCCTTAATTTGGTGTCTACGATGAATTTCATTTGTTTTTAAGGCGCTAGATACTCCGTCAAAAACATAAACAAGTTTGATATCTTCTGCAAGTAAATTGATATTTCGATAGAATAATCCACTTAGGTGACTGGTTATTTCTCCGTTAGAATTAGTAAGAAGTTCTCCGGTAGATCCACGAATTGTAGCTAGGAATTGGTGAATGGTATTGAAAGCATCGACAGCAATTATTTTATTTGATAAATTACTTATCTTAATATTTGTGTAAGTCAGGATTGGTTTTAGATCTAGGCCCATTAATTGGATTATAATCACACAATCTTTGTTTTTATTTTTTTTCTATTTTCTTTTTCATTATGTAGCTAGATAAATTGGATAATATCTGGAAAAAAGTAGATAAGGTAAATTTGATTATTGGTCAACTATGAGTTTGCTGATGAATGTAAGTACTGTGATAAGCGTTTTGAATGTTGGTGTCTTATTGGCGTTGTTAATGATCTATACCAAAATATACATCAAGAGTAGAGCGGTGTTTACGATTGGTCTTATGTTCTTCACAGTTATGTTAATGCTTCACAATCTAATAGCTGTATATGCCTATTTAGTTATGGCCCCACTTTATCCGGACGATCTGTTGCCGTATTTTGTAGCTATACATGTAGCTGAACTTGTTGGAATTGTTTCATTATTAAGAGTAACTCTTTAAATAATAATATTGAAGCTAAAATTTTTTATTAAAATTTTGGATTTTCTAAAAAAATGAATGTTGGGGTTTGGTTTAACCTTCTTCCCATCCCTTTGAGAACAGACCACTCTTCTTTAGTGGAATAGGCTGACCTGGTGTGTAATCCATTGGTCTCATCCAAAATATTGCTTTAGTTGGACAAACGCCGATGCATGCACCATCTGAAATGCATCTTTCAGGATAGAATACAAAAGCTTTACCTCTCTTCCATCCTTCAACTGGTTTTACCCTCAATACATCTGGACCAAGAGAAGTACAAATTTCAACACATAGAGCACAGCCGATACAATGTTGTTCGCTAATATCTGGAAGTATTGCTACTGGCATTTAATTCACTTAAATCAGAAGTAAAGTCGAAACTATT
>VBPX01000013.1:0-5189 GCA_005877075.1 Nitrososphaerota archaeon
CTAATTTCAAATCATGAGAAAGTAATATTGTCAGGGCGTCAAAAAAATAAAAAACAAATTAATGCTATGAATTCAAAAATCATTAGATTTTGTTTTAATAATGAAACACCGCTATTGGGTATATGTTATGGAGCAGAGATAATTGCCCTCACATTTGGTGGTTCAATTCACAAAACTGATCACATACAAGGATTGAACAGAATTAATATTGAAAAACCAACAAAGCTATTGAAAGAACCATATTGTAATGTATATGAAAGCCATTCTTATAATATCTCACACTTGCCAGAAAATTTTGTCTGTGTCGCAAGTTCTTCTTCATCAAAACATGAGATATTTTGCCACAATTCAAAAAGTATTTTTGGTACACAATTTCATCCAGAAAAAAGTGGAAGATGTGGTCTCGAACTTATTCGTAATTTTGTAAATTTGTAACAAGAATTTTATTTTCCATCATTTTAACCTTATATGTGACACTAGATAATGAACATACCCTTATTCTTCCATTAGTAGAAGACAAAAATGACCATATTTGTCTTCCACTGGCAATTAACGTAATCTTGAATTATTGGGGTGAATATAATCTTGAAAGAGAAGCAGAAGAAAGGTCAAAAAAATACAACAATATTAAAGGATCAATTTTTATTGAAGGGATTGAAATTGCAGAAAGACGCGGTTTTTTGACAAATGTGCATAAAAGCAATTTGAAAGAGATAAAGAAAAAGATAGACCAAGGAATTCCTTCGATTGTAATTATGCCTGGTTTAAATGAAACTATTCAACATGCAACAGTAATTTCAGGATATGATCCAAGTGAGAGCAGAATAATTACTTATGTCCCAGAACCAGATACAGTAGGATCAATACCTGAAAAAACATTTTTAGAACTTTGGGAACAAGACGGTTCTATAGTCATCACTATTGTCCCTAAAGACATGAAAGACATAAATGATAAAGATGCTCCAAATACAGATGCCTCATATAGAATGTGCTTTGAATGCGAGAGGTTACTTTATACAAATAAAGTAACTGATGCAATTGAATTGTTAAGGAAGGCTATTGAGATTAACAATAGGAATGATCTTGCATTGGATATGCTCGGATCAATTTATAACGAAATAAAATCCGATGAAGCTAAAACCTATTTTCAAGCGTCCATCAAGTTCAATCCAAAATTATATTTATCCTATCGTGGACTTGGTAATTATTACCTTAGAAAAGAAAACTATCACCTTGCGGAAAAATACTACTCATCGGCAATATCTATAAATCCTAATAGATTCGGTCCTATTTATAAGAATAGAGGGTTCATTAGATTAAAATTAGACGATAAAAACGGTGCAAAGTCAGATTTCACTACTTATCTGACACAATGTCCAAATGCACATGATAAGAATGATATCAACTTGGCCATAGATGAACTTTCCACATCATTGCGATGAATGCGAATTAGGATACTGTTACCTTGGCAGCAATAATGAAACAATTTTTTAGATTTAATGGAAAATCTATATGAATGATCTAATTATGTTTAGGGCATTATTAATTCCATCAAGACCATCTGTAACCTTCTTTATTTTTTGAACGTTCTCTAAATAGGAATGATTATCAAGTATATTATGAACTGCTTCTGCTATTTGAAAAGGCACTATTTTTGAAGATTCAAGCCTGATCCCTATTTTCATTTTTTCAACTTTTTTTGAATTTCCTATTTGTTCTCCGTGATTATGAATAGGTATTGTTACGACTGGTTTTCCATATTCTATTGCTTGGGAAATTGCTTCATGACCGCCTCTTATCACCATTAAATGACTAAGAGCAAAAATCTCATCCCGTATTGGACACCATTCATAATACCAACCTGTAGAGGAAATTTTTCTTGGAATTGTATTTCCTTCCGGCTTACCTTCAGAAATAATGTATTGAATATCCTTTCTAAAGTACTTGCATGCAACCATAATTGTTGAGATCAAATTGAGCCGGGTTCCATAGGGACCGCTGATATGTATGAATATTATTGGTTTATTTTTGTTCAAATTTAGACTGTTCAAAGCATTATTTATTTTCTGGTCGTCCAAGCGACATTTCGATGTAGTAAATCCTATGTAATGCATTTTCTTTTTTATAGACTCCAAATTCCAAATATTATGTTCTGCTATAGTATAAGGTGGCGGAAGATCCGGAATTAACAATTTTTCTGCTATACTCCAAATGTTTCCAAAAAATTCGCCATTCATTTTTTCAAAAGCTCTTGCTGCCTTGAATTCTCTGATTCTAGGCGATAGTAAAAGCTTAATCTGATTTAAGATAACAATTGAAGGAATACCTAAAATTTTTGATGCTACTAATGGCGATAATCTTGAGTCCGCGATGACGATATTTGGTTTGAATGATGATATATTTTTCGTCTCTTGGGCTAGTTGCCTTGCAAAATTTGTAAACCATTGCGGTATATTTGAAATACTATTTTTTATTGAAAATCCACCATCATTCCACGCAAATTCGATGGGTGGGACTTTCACACATTCATATCCATGAATACGAATATAGGATACTGCCTCACCAAATGAAGAAAATTTTATTTTAATGTCATCTTCCTTAAGATGTTCAGAAATAGAAACCAGTCTACTGGCATGGCCTAGCCCAACGCCATAAGGAGCTAAATACGCCTTTGCCATAATTTTCAATGTTGGCACTTTATTATATATTGATTCGATTCAAAAGCAATAAGCAAATCAATTGATTCAGTATTTTAGTCTTTGATAGGTAGTCAACTGGATCTAAGTTTTCTCAGCATATACTTCTCTATTTGGTAATTTTTCCCTAAAAATTAATGAATAAAAACTGTAAAGTCTTGAGTCTGGCAATAACCATACGTCGGATGGAGCACCTGCCTTATGACATAAATTGGTTAGATATTCCCTTGTGTTCCATTTCTGTTCGACAGGAACTTGAGGTAATAACAAACCGGAACCATATCTGCTTTCAAGCATAAGTCCATCTCTTCCAATAACTATTTTGCTCAGAGATTCATCAGTATCACCTACTCTAATTAGGGAAGGCTTCGTCAAGACAGAAACTTCAAAAATTACATCATCCAATTCTTTTTCATTGATAGCGATGAAGCGAGGATCTTCAGTTGCAGCATTTATCGCAGCGGCAATAACTGATTGGTAAATATCCTGTGATGGAAAAATATAACCAATGCAACCTCTGAGGTTTCTTTTATTACTCCTTCTATTGATATAGTATAATGTCACAAAAACTCCAGCTTTTTTGTTACTATGTTTTTCTACACTGATTAATTTCTTGCTTTTGATAAATGTCTCCACAGACGTTCTGGCAAGTCTCACAAGCTCTACGCCTTCTTGAGTACTTATTTGATCATAAGTCATAATTCACACTATTTCAGAGATAAACCGGTCAGTCAAAGCTAATCTTGGAGTAGTTCATCTCCGTATATTAGCTTCATTTCATCAAAAGTTAGCTTTCTTCCACTTGACATTTTCTTCAGTGCAGCCTCTTTAGCAATGTTTAACAATTCTAAACTTTCTTTATTTCGCCTAATTCTTTCTTGAGAATTTTGATATTTGAATTCGTGCTTGTCTCCAATGTTACCTGATTTTGATCTAAAGCTTGCCTGTCTGGAACGTCTATATTCAATGGCGTTTAGCTGCGTATTCACCATTTCTAGTTTGGCTTCTGCTTCTCTTAATTCACTTCTAGTCTTTCTTCTATCTTCATAGAGACTTTCCCTTAAATTTAATAATTTATCTAAACTCCCCTTCAGCTTACCTATTTTTTCTCCCAATTCAGATTTTTGTTGAAAAATGGAATTAATTTTAGTTTTTAATTTGTCATATTGGATAGAAATTGTTCTATAATCATCTTCTTTTTTGTGAATCATCTTGAGAGAATGTAATCTCGTAGCCATTTCTTTTGATCTCGAAACTAGCCTACGCTCTTCCTCCTTTGTCAGTTTTTTAGTTTGAATATCTTTTTCAATTTGATCTAAATTTCTTGCCAGATTAATCATGTCAAATCTCTCTTTTCGTAACTTGTGTCCCAAAGAATCGTTTGCTTTTTCATCCAGATTTTTCATCTTATTCCGAATTTCCATTAAATTATTCTTGAGTGCTAAAAATTTTGAATATTCTGATTCCTTTATTTCGTTTACTCTCTTTAGTTGCATTCTTAAATCTTCCAATTCCATTCTTTGCTTGTCTATTTCTTTTTTGGTAGATTCAATTTTTTGATTTAGAGATTCTACCTTCTCTTCTGCGGTTTTCTGTTCAGCAAGAAGTGTCTTCTTGAATTTTGTTAAATTATGTAAATTAGAATCAACATATTTACTTGATCCGTCAATAGCATTACCGTTCCTTTCAATATTTGCAACTATGGACGACTTATTATTCGCGTCTGTGCTGTGGTCTTTTAACACTTCTATCGTGATTTTTAAAATATTCAAAATATATCTTTTATCCTTGATTAATATGAATAACTGATTGGAAATGTCTTTATATTTGATTAGTGAACATTAAACTAGTCTATTATGGATGAGTTTGAAAGAGATTTTCCAGATTTTGATTGGAAAAATACCCCCGCTTATAAACATCCAGGTGGAAAAGATTGTCCTTGTCCAAAACACGAGTATATTAGAGAACAAATTAGGATAGCAAAAAATATTTCTACGAATAAAGAATCAAGTTCTAAGCATAGAGCGCAAATTACGTTAAAGTTTTGTCCTGATCATTATAACGTGTATTTTGATGAAGTTATTCCTTCAATGCCATTAAAATACAGGCTGATGACAAAGTTTGCTTTGAAAATACGGGCCATATTGATAGAAAGATTGTCTTATATGCAGTCTGATCAATGTTTTTATTGCAAGTTCGGTTCTGGAGGATTTGACAGAAAAGCGGAACTTCCACCCGTATGACTAGACTAATTTATCTGAATCTTGCAGCATATTCCTAATCCAATTCATACTGAGGCTCAATCCAAAACCGAGTATATTTCGCAAAACTATCGAAAGGTATGGAACTCGAGACTTGACTACTGAACAATATCCTTCATAGAAGGCGTCCTCTATAGCCTTGTATCTCTTAGAATCGAACGCTAACACACTAGCCAAAAAAGAGCCTATGTCCATACTTTTGGCAAATACTGAATCCTTATTCTGTATGTAT
>VBPX01000013.1:5198-26744 GCA_005877075.1 Nitrososphaerota archaeon
CTTGAAAATGTTACTAAATAATTTTGAGACTTGTTATCTATGAAGGAATATCCTGATTTGTGTAGCCTACCTGTGATTATTCCTGCACTAAACGCCAAAGAAGAACTTGCTTCATTTGACAGGGCTTCGTATAGATTTCCACCCGGAATAAATTCTTCAACTAACAGCCTATCTGAAATCGAAAGTAATGCTGGTGTCGGAATTCCTATCAACTGTAATTTTTCCCTCATTTCAAATCCCTCATTTCGGGTCATTTTACTTCCAAGTTCTGGTGGAGCGGAGGGATGTGCAAGCAGGAAGGAAAGTATGGAATATGAAATAACAAGAAGATAGTCGTGCAAATTTCTACTTATTTTATTACGTTTGACAACAACTTTTTTACCATTCAACTCAGTAACCGAAATTTCTCGTTGCCAATTTACAAAATACAATATTGTATAATTATTAATTTAATGAATAAATATATTCTTAGTAATTCATAAATGGCATCTTTATTAAAATAAAATAAAAATTTTTTATTGAATAGAACTGGAATGAGAAAATAGTAGTTAATAGTGGACCGAGTGGGATTCGAACCCACGACCTCAGCAATGCCAATGCCGTATCCTACCGGACTAGACGATCGGCCCATCTTTTTCGACAGGGAACCAGACATTAATATCTTAGTTTATTATGTTTTTATAATTGAATTCAAGATTATCATGAAATGAGTTTTTAGAATTTGTTTATCTTAAATTTTAAGATAAGAATTCGATAAAAATTATAATTAGCTTTATTAATAAAATAAAGAGGTAGAATACTTCTGGAAACTTCTATTGGTGCTGTAATAAGATACAAATCGCCGGTTTCTTCTAAAGAACCTGAATTCTTAATCCTAAAGAATCGGAGGGGTTCATGGGGATTTCCACAAGGACACAAAGAGCATGGAGAATCAGAACTTGAAACCTTGAAAAGAGAAGTAAGAGAAGAGACTGGAATACAATTCCTCGAAATCATGTCATTTATCGGTACCATACGATATTCCTATATGAAATTGAATGGTATAAGATCTCATAAGGAAGTCAAATTCTATTTTGCCACGACCCCGATAAGGGATATTGTCATCTCTTATGAACACGCATCGTACAGGTGGGTTTCGTTTCTTAGCGGTCTTAATTTTTTGGCACATAGACAGCTAAAATCAATTCTGATAAAAGGCCACAGGACTGGGTTGTATTAAATGATCAATTTTGGTAACACTATAGTAATAGATTTATACCCAAATACGTAAACGAACTTGAGGATTATAGAAAATGTCAGCTGGTAAACGTGTAGTGTTAACAGCCGACCGTAGTCTTATGACAAATTATCGAGGGAATTTTCTTTATGGTTTTATTGCTTGCGGTCCGTATGAGCTTGTACCAGAATTTGTATTTGACAAGTTATTTTGTCCTAGTGTTGAAACGAACAAAAATACAGGAGAAGTGAAAGTTGCTCAATGCGGTCTTAGAAGAATTGAAAGTGCGTTATTAAAAGAATATCAAAGAGACGAAATTGTAATAGCTCATCCTGAAATGCTGGACAAGTGCATAGGACCTGACACTAGTGTGGTTGGAATTAATGTCATGGATCCATTAGGAATGGCACCAGTAACAACAACAATGTCGCCTGAAAAATTATCATATGTTGCCATGAAATTTAAAAAAATGTGCGCATCTGTCATCCAACTAAAAAAGAAATATGGTTTTAAAGTTGTAGTTGGTGGAAATGGCTCATGGGAACTTGCAAAACCTGATAGAATGAAAATACATGGAATAGATACTGTTGTAATTGGAGAGGCTGATGAATTAGCTTTGGATCTATTTCACGATCTTGAATCTGGAGACGCACCGGAGTTACTCCATACTTTCGTAAGAAATATTAAAAACATTCCTCCTATTCAAGGTCCCACCGTAAATTCTCTAGTTGAAGCAATGAGAGGATGCGGCAGAGGTTGTGATTTCTGCGACGTAAATAAGCGCTCAAAAAAAGACATTCCATTAGAAAGATTGCAAGCAGAAGCGAAAATAAATCTGAATTATGGATTTGATTCCATTTGGCTTCAGTCTGATGAAATGCTACTTTATGGTTGTGATAATAAGGATTTTATTCCAAACGCAGATGCCATAGTTGATCTTTGGAAGGGTCTAAAGTCTACAGGTGCAAATTTTATCGGAACGACTCATATGACATTGTCGGCTGTTGCATCTTCTCCGAATCTTATCGGAGATCTTTCTAAAATAAATGATATGGATTCAAGTGGAAGATGGCTAGCTACAAATCTTGGTATTGAAACTGTCGCACCACGAATGGTTCGGAAACATCTTGGAGTAAAAACAAAACCCTATCAACCTGATGAATGGGGTACAGTAGTAAGAGAAGGTTGCAGGATTTTAAATGAAAATCATTGGTTCCCTGCATTGACATTAATTATAGGTTGGCCTGATGAAACTCCAGATGAAACACAGTACACAATTGAACTGATAGAAGATTTTAAACAAATGAAAATGAGCGGTCTTGTGGCTCCATTGTTGTATCAAGATTTTTCTGAGAGGAATTCAATGCATTTTGGAAATTTGAATGAATCTCAATTTACCCTGTTCTGGAAATGTTGGCAATATAATCTGCGAGTCATAAATGACATCATACCCATTATTATTCGAAATAAGACATATGGGCCTGCTATGAAAGTCTTTATGGCCGTATTGATAAAGGCCGGAACTTGGGCAATAATGCGATATCTGAAGGGCTTATCAAAGCAACTATTTAATGGCCAAGTACCTGAAGATATAATAGAGAAATATTCCAGAAGTAGATCTGTAACACAATCTTTATCACCCAAATTGTAAAATTTTTAGAAATTTTTTCTACTTGGTTACTGGATTTTTTTCAATTGCTTCAATAGCACTATCAGCAATTGTTGCAATCTTTGGTTTCAGTATAACAAAATAGGTTTTGTCAGCTCTTTCAACCGATGTAACCGTTTTGTATTTTTTTGTAGAGATATCAAATTCTATCAATCCTGGTTCCATATTACCTCTAGCATAAATCATCATAAGTATATCACCAGAAACAGGAGTAAGCGGCAGAATCGAAAAGATGAATCCCTTGTAGGAACTTACCGGTAAAACTTGTTTCATATATGGCGCCACTGATACTAGATATAAAAAAAATTCTTCAACAGTGGAAAATTCTTCATATTCAAATTTCATATTGATTAATGCTCACTTTTATCCTTGATATAAGGTTAAGGTTTTCACTTACGTTTAGATCTTACCCATAAGATTCAAACTTTACATCATAGCTTCCGTCTTTTCTCTTGTTTCTTTCCGTTACAAATCCTTTTGGTATTAAATAATCTAATGCCCCATCGACTGTTCCTTGCCAGCCACACACATAGAAAATTGTATTTTCTGGAGTAACTGTTTCTCCAACTAATTCTTCTAGAGGCGATTTGTCTGTTCCCAACTTTGGACGTAAAAATGATTCAACTCTCCCTTTCTGTCCATTCCAACTTCTATTGAACCATTCTTGAGGTCTGCTTATACTAGCTCGATACCTGAAACTCCACTTATCTTTTCCCTGATCCAAACTTTCATTTTCAAGTTCTACTAAAATCTCTCTGTAACTCAGCTCATCTACATAGCTTGCACCATGTAAAACCACAATTTCACGCTGACTACCGATGGACTTTAGATGAAGTGCATAGGAAATAAATGGCGCCAGTCCAGTCCCTCCACCGATAAGAACCATTCTTCTGTTATCAGGAGTACCATCATGTTTCTTTTCATCTATTGTAAAAGCACCTGTCGGTTTTACCCATAATATTTCATCGAGTTCTCTTCTGTTAAATAATTCAGTGGTCAAACGTCCAGGTACTGGTTTTTTTACCCATCTCACAAGTAATTCGAAGACATTTTTTTGTTCCGGAGGTGAAGCTATGGAATATGCTCTTCTTACTATTTTTCCTTCAGAAGGTACATGCAACCCTATTGTTAAAAATTGGCCTGCTTTAAAATCTGGAACTTTACCTTCGGATGGTTTTATTCTGAATATTATCAAATCTTCTTTTAGTACCCGTAAATACGAAATAATGCCCTTATTGTCCAAGACCATACAACTCTGAACTCGAGGCGGCAAATAAATAGATTATTAATTTGAAGTTTCCGAGTTGTAATTCAATTTAACAAAATTGTTAATCTCATTCAAATCCAATGATCTTAATATATTTCTCAATACTATCATGATCCGAGAATGTTCAAATTGCATAATTCTCAAGAAAATAATTCAAAAAGTATAGATGATCTTGAAAAACTCATTAATGAAAACAGTTCTGAACATGAGTTGTTACTTGAATCTTTCAAAAGATCGATGAACTCATTCGCAACAGAAAGATCTATGGATACTTGTTTACAATCTCTTAATGTATCAATTCAGCTAGCTAGTGTAAGATCCACATTGATGGAATTATACAAGACTTATTGCCGTATTCTGGAAAATGAAATAGTTCAATTAAGGAAAATTTGTCAAAAAGGCAATCCTTCCTGACTTTGGCTATGAAAATGTAATTCGATTTCTGATCGTACCTAAATTTTCAATTGTTATTTCTACGATATCGCCTTTCTTTAGATACTTGGGCTCTTTCATTGACATCGCCACTCCTGCTGGTGTTCCAGTAGATATTATATCTCCAGCTTCTAAAGTCATTATCTTGCTTAGACTTGATATGGTTTTTTCAATAGAAATTACCATCTTGCTACTCGAAGAATTTTGCCGGATTTCACCATTCACTCTAGTTACAATTTGGAGATTTTGAGGATTACTGATTTCGTCTTTGGTAGTTATCCACGGTCCGCATGGAGCAAAGGTATCAATACCCTTCCCCCTAGTGAATTGTTTATCTTTGAATTGTATATCCCTAGCTGAAACGTCATGTAATATTGTATATCCAAATATAGAATCAGAAGCATTTTCAGGTTCAATATCTTTGGTATTTTTTCCAATAATAATTGCCAATTCTGCCTCATAATCAAGGCGTTCCACAAAGTGTGGGCAAACAATATCATTAAAAGGGTGATTCAAGGTTGTACGCGGTTTAATAAAAATTACGGGCTCATTGGAAGGGGTAAGACCAGCATCTCTTGCATGATCATAATAATTGAATGCTAAACAAATTATTTTTGACGGATCTGGGATGGGCGCTAAGAGATCAGTCCTATTAATCTTGTTACCAAAATTTATGTCACTAATATGCTTCTTCACTTCATCAATCCATCCTCTAACAATGAATTCTTTAATTGTCTGAGGAATTGGTATGCCCGTCTGTTCTTGAAAATCGAACTTGGTAACTATCTTTTCGCCATCATTAGAAATTATTCCATATGTTTCCCCTACTTCTTCAAGTTTAATCCTTCCTATTTTCATTTTGATTACCTGTGTGTAAATATCGCAGAAGATTTTTTTTCTCCCGTCATACAAAATCCAAATCTAATGAACTGCACTTGAGTTTGGGATTTTAATTGTAATACGGTGGACTCTGCATAGCCGTCAACGGTTACCAGACTATTGGGATTGAATTTGTCGTTTAAATAAAGATCTTTTGTAACCACGATACTGTATTTTGTCATGGCCTTATCTGATACCCACTGGATTTTCTTCATATTTCGTACTAGGTCTTTGTTAAGATAACTAGAAGTAATTACTTTTTTATTTTCCCAATCGATATTATTTATTTTTATATTATACAATTCCATGAGTCTAACTTCTTGATCCTCTGCCAGAAGTATAGCGTCATCACGAGAAATATAAAATGTATTTGAAACTTCGATTTCTCTTGTTCCAAGATCATTGGTTGGATGATTACTCAATGTTATCTTGCTATTTTTTCCGTCATCAACAACTAACATAATGGGATCCTTTACAAAAAATAATCGAATTGTAACAGGATCAATTATTTTCCTATTCATTGATTCCAATGCCTCAAAAGGTGGTTTTGTTTCGGCCAAAGTTAAGCCAAGACTCAATACAAATTTTCTGATTGCCTTGGGATCAAATCCTCTTTTACGCATTGCCAATAAAGTAAGTAAGCGCGGATCGTCCCAACCTGAAATTTGACCATTGTCAATCAATTGTTTGATTTTTCTTTTAGAAACTGGCATGTTGTCAAATTCCAGCCTAGAAAATTCAACAACAATTGGTTTTCGTAATTGCAATTTATCTAATATATTTATGTACAAAATATTGCGCAATTCGTATTCTTTAGTTCTAAGCGCATGAGTAACTCCATCAAGACTATCTTCAACAGGAGCAGCAAAATCATAAGTAGGCCAGAGTTTTATTTTCTCACCCAAAAGGGGATGTGGAAACTCTATGATTCTAAAAAGAGTGGGATCTCTCATGACTGTGTTTTTATCTTGCATATTACCTCTGAATCGAATTATAGCTTCGTTTTGATGATAGGTTCCATCAAATATTTTATCTATTCTTTCTAGGGTAAAGTCAATATTATCAATATTGCGTCTGCACGGACATTCAACCTGTTCCATTCTAAACTTATGAATATTGTCGGTATGACAAGTGCATACGTAAGCATCTCCATTTCTTGTCAACTTTTTTCCATATTCATGCAATACCAAAATATCATCAGAAGTGTTTTTTATTATGTCAGGCTTAATTCCTAGCCATTCAAGATCCTGCTTTATGGCTTCATAATACTCTAATTTTTCGTTTATCGGATTAGTATCATCAAAACGTAAAATCAATTTACCATCGTACATTCTTGCATATTCTTCATCTATTATTACAGCTTTTGCATGGCCTATGTGAGGATAACCATTAGGCTCTGGTGGAAATCTGGTAATCACCCCGGTTCCTGCAAGTTGTAGTTTTGGCAGTTCATGAAGATTAGTAATACCATGTTTGGAGCTAGAATCAACGGTGTTACCAACAGAATGCACATCATCCAGTTTCTTTTTCTGTTGTCCTAAATCTAACCGGTTAACAGCATCTACTACAATCTTGATCTCTTTTATAAGAGTCGTTATGTCACTTTTTAGCTCAGGTTTAAAGCTGAGTATTCTTGAAAGAACGGTATTCACATTGGTAATTCCAGAATGTTCATATGCATTTTTTAGCGCAATCGCATTAAGCAATCTATGAATTTCATCATTACTTTCCACCAAGTCACAGACTCCTTTCGACTATAAACTTTGCAGAAGAAACAAGTGCATTTTTTGCATTTGTTTCATCATAACTTTTTATAGATTCAAATGCTTTCATCATATTATCGTGAGCTGATCTTCTTACTTCTTCTTCTATCTTCAATGAAGATATCGCATAAACCGCATCTTCAACATAATCACGATTGGCGCCCTTAGATCCAAAGGCCCTCATTATTTTTTTTCTCTTATTAGTATCTGCATTACTCAAGGCTAGTAAGATTGGGTAAGTTTTTTTGCCCTCTCTTATATCATTCCCAACCGCTTTTCCAGTGAGTTTCGGATCCCCTGTTACTCCTATTAAATCATCTATTAGTTGAAATGCTATTCCAGTAAATCTTCCAAATTTAGAAAGGTTGTCTACGTTATCAACAAGGGGTTCAGGAGAAGATAAAACTCCCAATGCACAAGAAACTTCAAAGAGAGAGGCCGTTTTCTTTTGTATCATATCCAGGTATTCTTCTATAGTCGGAATTTTATTACTTGATGCCATTTGTATGTCTAATCCTTGACCTTCACACACATGAACACACGCGGTAGCAAGAATCCTATTCATTTCAGCTATGACGACGTCGTCATGCCCCATCTTTTTATTATGTACTGAGAGTACCTGAAATGCTTTAGAAAATAAAATATCTCCCGCAATTAGGGCAATTGGTAACCCGTATTCTTTGTGGACTGTTGAGATCCCATGACGCATATCATCGTTATCCATAATGTCATCATGGATTAAGGAAAAATTATGAATAAGCTCAACTGCAGCTGCTGCTGGTAACGCTTTTTCTTCTTTGCCGGCAAACATTTCGCAGCTCTTTATTACCATGAACGGTCTAAGCTTCTTCCCACCACTTGTAAGGTAGGTACTAGCAGCAGCATACAACCTGATTGGTTGACCCTCTAGGACAGATGAAGTAAATTTTCTTACTCGTGATATCACATCATTGAGATCGTTTTTTAGATTATCCATTTCTTCACCTTTGCTAATTCACCAGTAATTATGAATCTTGATTTTGATAATTGGGAAATATTTTTACAACCGACTAGAAACATTGTGCTTTTTAATTCATTTAGTGTTTTATTTGTAAACTCGCATAGACTATCGTAAGATTTTGATGCATGTTTAAGGAAAGGAAAAGCCAATCCACACATGTTAGCACCTAATACAATGCATTTTGCAATTTCTAGGCCATTTCGAATTCCACCTGAAGCTATGATAGGTATCTTTACTGAATTTCTTACCTCCATCAAACTTAATGCTGTCGGAATGCCCCAATCCCAAAACAAGTCTCCTAAATTTATCTTATTAGTATCATGAGATGATTCGGCCCTCAATTTTTCTACTCCAGCCCAGCTAGTTCCACCAGAGCCCGCAATATTAATTGCTGACACGCCTGCAGATTCTAACCTTTTAGCAACCTCCATTGAAATACCCGCCCCTACCTCTTTTACTATTATCGGAATATCAAAATTAGAACAAATATCCTTGATTTTAGCCAAAACTCCCTTGTATTTTGGTTCTCCTTCCGGTTGAATGAGTTCTTGTAGAGGATTTAGGTGTACGACAAGCGCATTTGCTTCAATCATGTCTATCATATTTTCGATATCTTTGATGTGCAATCCTTTAGAAAGCTGCGCTCCACCAATATTAGCAACAAGGAAGGCAGTAGGAGCATTGGATCTTGCAATTGAATATGTTTCGGAAAGCTCGTTGCTTAAAAGTCCTGCTCTCTGACTGCCGAGTCCCATGCCAAGCCCATATTTTTCTGCAACAAGTGAAAGCCTCGAATTTATTTTCGTAGCTTCAGGAGTACCTCCAGTCATCGAATCAATAATAATTGGAGCTTTGAATTTATGATTAAGAAAATTTTGACTAGTTTCAACCCCATCAAAATCGATTTCAGGCAAAGCATTATGAATTAATTTGACATATTCCAAATACGTTGATGATTCCTTTGCTTGAACGTTCCTAGTAAGAGGAATAAATAATCCTTCTTTTTTACGTTGTTTTATAACCTCAATATCTGAAGGAGAGTCTGATTCGTCAGGCATTTCCGGTACTGGACCTTTTTCCCTTTATTACTGTACCTTCTGTTTTCCTGTTTTCCAATATTTTCAACAGTCTGTCCGGCTTGAATCCATTTACAATATGTACATCCATTCCTGAACGAGAAATTTTTAATGCTTCGCGAACTTTTCTCTTCATGCCCCCTGTTATATCAAAATTTACGCCTGAAAATTTTATTGATGATTTTCCTTCTATTTTTTGTACTATTTCCTTGGCATTGGGATCTTTGTAAATTCCATCTACATTTGCCACAAAGATTATTTTTCTAGGTCTTAAAACATAGGAAATAATAGTCATCAATTCATCTCCAGACAATATTGAGTATTTATGAGGTGATCTATATACAATGTCACCGTATGTTATCGGTATAATCTCATCTCTGGTCATAGAAGCAAGTTCGTTAATTTTTTTCAAGATAATCTTTTTACCTGACAAAAATGAAAAAGGAGGAACAGAATAAGGTTTCATTTTTAACTTTAACATTGATTTGACTAATATGTCATTTAATAAGATCATTGATTCATGAACAACCGATATTCCTTCTGATGAATACCGTTCAGGTTTGGAATGCATATCGTATTTAATAGACCAGTAATGACCAAATGAGCCACCACCGTGAACAAGAATAATTGGGATTTTTATGGATGAAAGGGTTTTAAGGATCCTGCCTATCGCTATCCTGTTTATAGTCAACGGGTTTTCTTTGTGTGTTATAACAGACCCGCCAAGTTTAATTAACGCAATGTCGCGCTGCATTAAGGTTAGGTTTTCCTATGAAAATTTAAGTTTTGATAATCGAGTGGGAATTAACCTATCGCTACCCCATCATGATCAAATTCAACCAGCATCCATTTTCCTGATTCTCTACTTATTCTATCTGCAATTTCTTTGTTTTTATCAGTTGGTAAGAGTGCAATAATTGCTCCTCCTCTACCTGCGCCTGTTAGTTTTGCACCTAGCGCTCCATTGTTAATACATCTTTCAATCAATTTTTCAATCAATGGATGCGATACCCCTAACATGGACAATAATTTCTGATTTTCTGTAAACAGACTTCCAAGTTCCAATTCATTTCCCTCGTCCATTGCTTTCCTTGCTTTCGTGCAAATCATACTTGCTTTTGAAGAGAGTTCTTTAAAATGACTAAGATTTTTTTCTCTAAAAAGTTTAACCTGCGACACAACCTCTCCTGTTGAATGCTTTACACCCGTAGTTCCAATTAAGACACTAAATTTCTTGGCCGTTTCTATTTTGCTAAATCCCTTGTTTGGCTCAAAATCAACTATTCCACCAAATGTGGATACATAACAATCTACGCCTGATGAATTAGTATGTATATTCTGTTCCATAATCTTTGCAGTATTGTAAATCTGGTGTTTATCTCTGTTTGAAAACAAGGAATAAAGTGCAGCAATAGTTGCAACGCATGATGCTGCTGATGATCCCAGACCTTCGCCATAGGGAATTTCAGAATTGATGTGCAAATTAATCCCGATAGTTTGTTTTTCTTTTTCAGAGAGAACATGTTTTACACATTTAAAAATTGGATAAAGAAATGTTGTTGTTTTATCATAAACCTGAATAAAATTATCGTTACTAGCTGTGGGTATATTTAATGATTTTTGTCCGGATTTAATGCTAATACTCGGCATATTATTTACTTCTGCATGTACGTGAATTCGTTTGTTTATTGCTGCCACAATTGCGGGATTGTGATAGACTACAAAGTGTTCTCCAAAAAGGATTACTTTTGCAGGTGCTGATGATATTGCCTCATGTTTAGAGTTATTCATACAAATAGTATTGAAGAATAACCAACTACTGATTTAGTATCTCCTGCTATGTCTCCGCTTGTGGCATATTTTAATAACTTTCCTTTTTTTGCCCCCAATTTTTTTGATATTTCCATAACTGTAGCAATTGCACCATAACCACATGCGGTAACATTAAACGAAAACAATACGGAGTAAAAAGCTTCTATGTCTAACGAAAGAATTGAAGAGATTAGTAGATTATCCTTTTCATGGGCTTGACTATTTGATTCGTAATGTGTAAGATCAGAAGAGGCTATTAATAGAAAATTTTTATCCTTTATTACTTCGTATATTCCGTTACTAAGTTTTAGGCATGTATTCTTATCTTGGTTGACCAAAATTATTGGCACTATTTTGAATTCTTCCCGTATATATTGAAGAAATGGAAGTTGAACTTCAATGCAGTGGTCTCTTGAATGAGCTAATTCATCAACATTAACAATATTACAATTTTGGTATATTTCGTAGGATAATTCTGTATCAATACTTATTTCTCCAAGAGGTGTTTTCCATGAGCCGTTGTTCATTAAGGCTATATCGCTTCCTAACCCGTAGTGATTTGGGCCAATTATTATTGCTGATTCAAATTTGGACGATGATACTTCGTAATACCCATTTGCAGCTACTGCTCCAGAATACATGTAACCTGCATGAGGACAAACCATTCCATAAATTCTCTCATTACTATTGGAGGGCGGTAACTTTCCTGGACCGAAATTCGGATCTTTGAATAATGATTGAAGATTACTGTCAAGTTCATTAGGGTCTTTTGGATAGAATATGCCAGAGACAGCGGGCTCTCTAACGTATGAATTCAAGATATCTCTTCGACCAGTTTGGTCTCAAAGTCGTCGATTGGTATCTTCATTTCGTTATCAGATTTTATCTTTCCTAGTTTCTTCAGTACTTCTCTTGTCAACAACCAGTACACTGTTGCAAGTGCTTTTCTTCCTCTGTTATTTGCCGGAATGACCAAATCTACATTAGATGTAACGTTGTCGCTATTTGCAATAGCAACAACTGGAACACCTGCTCTTGTCGCTTCCAATACAGCTTGTTGATCGGCTTGGGGGTCTGTGACGATAACTACCTGTGGTTCCATGTAACTTGACAAAGATGGATTTGTAAAAGTCCCTGGCATAAAGCGGCCGATAATTCCAGAAGCTCCAGTTACTTCGCAAAATTTCTGGACCGGTGTTTTTCCATATTCTCTTGCAGATGTGACTATTACTTTAGAAATATCATCTCTCCCTATGAACTTTGCAGCAACGTCTATCCTTGTAAGCGTTTTACTAATATCTAAAATATAAAGACCCTCTGGATTTGCACGAACAATGAATGGTATCATAAATTTAGTTTTTACAGGAGTGCCTACACGTATTCCAGTGGAAAGTATCATTTTTTCTAAATTATCATTTTCAATCTCCTCATTATCCTCTCCAGATTCAATGTATGATTGGCTTGATGAGTCTTCAAGCTTTACCTCATTTTTGGTTTCACTCAAAGGATCATCGTTGCTATCTTTCTCGTATTCATTTGTCATTTACTTGAAAGACAAATCAGCCATGCCTTTTATTAAATCATACTCTGAAAGTCTCAAAAGTTCGTTCAATTTGGACACTCTCTCACCGCCAACAACTCCTGTTTTGATCATTTTTGAAGATGTTGCTAATGCTATATGAGATATATGTGAGTCAACTGATTCGCCAGATCTATGTGAAGTTATTAAACTGATGTTATTTTTTGCACAATTTTCTGCGAAATCTAATGAATTGTACAAAGTACCAGCTTGATTAACCTTCAATATTGCTCCACTGCACGCACCATATTTGCACGCTTCATTTACCCTATCTGTACTCGTAACAAGCATGTCATCTCCTGTAACAAGACAGTTCTTATTTTGCCTAGTAATTATCGCCATGCTTTCAAAATCGTCTTCGTTAACAGGATCTTCTGCATAAATAAGGTGATATTTCTCAATCAAATCATCTACAAAGTTTATCTGTTCATCGGTAGTCCTGACAAGTCCCTGTCTTGAATAATTATAATATTCACGTTTAGAATCCCACAATGAGGAACTTGCAAAATCAATGCCCAGAGCAACATCGTTTCCCAGTTTTAAGCCTGAATTTTCTATTGCCTGGGCCACAATTGAAATTGCCTGATCATTATTCAGGTTTGGAGCCCAAGCACCTTCATCACCCCTGCCATAGGTGAATTTTTTATCCATTTTTTCTAACTGCACTCTTACTTCTCTATGAATATCAAAATTCATTTGTAATGCTTCTCTGATATTATTAGCCCCTATTGGACAAACAAGTACCTCTTGAATATCTGGAGTTCCCGGGCCTGCATGAGCGCCTCCACCAAGTATATTTCCTAGAGGGTAAGGATATCTATACGGGCCCTGTTTTTTTAGCATTGCAAATAGAGGTACATTTAGTGAGTTTGAAGCAGAGGCCGCAGCAGCAACACTCAATGCATAGGCCACCGAGCCTCCAATTCCAGTAAAAGATGCAGAGGTGTCCACAGACTTTAAGACTTCAAAAATAGACTTTGGATTGGATGCTTCAACACCTATAAACTTGTCAATATTTGAATTGAATTTCCGTAGGGTCAATTCTGGATTATTGTCTACAAAACTTGGTACTTCATGACTTCCTACGCTAGCTCCCGAAGGAGCACAAGCTCTACCAAGAAATTTATTATCTGTTACTACGTCAATTTCGATAGATTTTGAGCCTCTGCTATTAAAAACAATTCTTCCTTTCAATGATGAAATTAAAGGCATATTTCATCAACTTAATCTATTTCTGATTCAATTTCCGACATACGTCTACGTAATGCTTCGTAATATGGGATCACCTGATATATTGTTTCGACAGATGAGACAAACATTCTTCTGCAACAATACCTTTTGATATTAAGGGAGTCCATAACATATGCAGGGTCTTCCCCAGCTTTGATTCTATTAGAATATTCACCATACTTGTCAGCTACTACATTCCCACACGTGAAACATCTTATCGGTATTAGCATTGATTTCCTATGTTAAGGCGCATTATAAAAACCATGTATCTTTTGTTTTCATTATTTTCATTTATTTATATGGGAAATATTCAAATTAGTGATTTTTGAACCGCTAAATCTATGCGGGAGTCGCCCAGCATGGTCAACGGCGTAAGACTGAGGCTCTTATCCCTTAGGGGTTCGTGGGTTCAAATCCCACCTCCCGCATATTTTTTGACTTAGAAATTTTTGTTCTAAGAAAATTTTTTTAACATCTGATAATATGGCGATGTTTTATGCTTATCAAGACATTTTTCACAAAGCGATTTGTGTCCATACTTTACATGACATTTCCAGTTGCACAGTTCAGTATTAGTTAACAAGTAAAAAGAATTCTCAGGAATATATTATTTAAATAATCTCAATCAGGCCGCAAGTTTAGGGAATAAATTTTTTATTAGTTCACAGTTTAGATTATTGCATTGAACACTGATTTACTTATGAAAAGAAAGCAAGATCTTTACGCGCTACTAAAATCACAACATGAAGCAGAAATGAATGAAATGAATCATTACATGTCAGTTTTAAGCAGCATGAATAATGTCGTTATCAAGAATTATATACACAAGCTACTTGATGACGGTTTGCGACATATTGAATATATCTCTAGTATGATGACCGCTATTGAAGGCGCCAGCAGTAGCTTAAATCTAACAAAGCAAGGAACCATTAATTCGATAAATGAAGAAAAGCAATCAAAAGATCTGTTACTGAAGTGTGTTTCTTTGGCTGACGATATAGAAACAAAATCCCTATTGAAAAGTATTATCGTGGACGAGGAACACCATATAAAGATATTAGAACATATTGAAGAGTTAGTATCCACGTACCCTGAATCATGAATGTATATTTAATATGGAATTATAAAATACACAAGTACTCCCATAATTAATGTCCTACATTATTCGTACCATAATACAGAATTATATCGAAAATACAAAGTGCTTTGGTATTGTTGATAAAGATGGAATTAGTACGGATGAATTTGCCATTTATAGATCTGATCTGTTGTTTGTAAAAGCATCCTTAAACGTACGTCAAACACAAGGACAAATTCCTTCAATACTTGGATCGGTAAGTATAGCAAAAAATCTTGATTACTACCAAAACAAAATATGCCATGAAATACCATCTATCCCTGACGCCAATCATATCAAAATAATTCTACAGGAGCTACGTGTCATAATTATCGCATTGTTTGTAAGATTGAATAAACTAATGGCGGAAATAAAATCACTATCATCTAATACTTACAATAAACATCTTTTGGAATGGAATAAACATTCAGATCAAATATTGTTAGTTACGTCCACAGTCTTCATAGGGTATAAACAAGGAAAAACCGAAAGCAAAATTCTTGATACTACAAGGGGGACTATGGGATATCTTGGAACATCTATGTCATCGATTGATAAAGAGATCTCAAACCTATACTAGTGAGTTAATTTGTAATTTCGAATATTGCAAGGACCTCCTTACTATGTCCGGCAGGTTTTACCTTGTTGAAAATTTTTACTATCATGCCTTTTTCATCGATTAGAAAAGTAATCCTGTTAACTCCCATATACTCTCTACCCATGAATTTTTTAAGACCGTATGTACCATACTTTTTTGAAATATCATGGTCTACGTCAGAGGCTAGATGATATGAAATATTCATCTTCTTCTTGAATTTTTCATGTGAATCATCGTTGTCAGGACTGATTCCTATTATTTCAATCCCTGCATTTCTAAACTTATCATAATCTCTCGTAAATTCTGAAGCTTCCGTTGTACAACCTGTTGTAAAATCTCTCGGGTAAAAATACACCACTACTTTTCTGTCTCTAAAATCAGATAGTTTCATTCTTTCATTATCACTTCTAAAGGAAAAATCTGGAGCCAAATTACCCTCTTTCAAACCTCCTGGACCTAATGATTCATTATTCATCGAATTATCTATACGTTAGTTTTCATAATCACATAAAAAAGCATTGGTAGTTGAACTAGTTTTGAACTAGTTTTCAAATTAGTTCAGAATAAAAACTAAGTATAACTTTTAATTTAATTTCATTATTTGATTAATTGTGCGTTAAGTGAATCTTATGACTGAACATGATATAGTGATTGTAGGAGGTGGGCCAGCAGGTCTTTCTGCTGCGTATTCTGCCGCGAGAAAAAAAGCTACGACTATTGTCCTAGAAAAAGATGATTCTATTGCGCAAAACATTAGAACTAGTGGAGTGTCATGGATAGATGATATCAAGAGATTTGAAATTCCTGAAAAATATTATAATCCAATAAAGAATTTCAGAATAATCTCTCCTTCGAAAGATGTACTTCTAAGAGGAAATTCCCCAAAATCATGCGTTTTGGATGTAAGGGCTACTTACCAATATCTGGCAACGTTAGCAGCAAAAGAAGGAGCGGAAATATCTGTTAGGAGCGAGGTACAATCTGTAAAGTTATCTCCATCTAACAAAATAACTGGAGTTGTAGCCGTTACTCCTAAAGGCAGACTTGATTTTGATTCAAAACTCGTTATTGATGCAAGCGGATTTAATAGCATTGTTGCAAGAAGATCAGGATATGCTTATAACTGGAGTAGATATGGGATAGGCGTTGAATACGAATGTTACTGTGAAAATATAGATCCTGAAACTTGGGTATTGATGGTTGGAAATAAATACTCAGATGCAGGTTACGCATGGATATTTCCAATATCAAATCATCGTGTAAGAATAGGGACAGGCGTAGGACGTCCAGAATCACTTTCAGATCCAATCAAAAAATTAAATACACTCATAGAAAATAAAATCAAACCATTAGATGAGCTTAAGAATATTCAGCCAATTGAATATCATTATGGATTCATTCCTAATGAAGGAGCCCGCAAAACCACCATATTTGACGGCTTACTACTCGTTGGAGATTCAGCAGGTCAAGCAAACCCACTTGTACTTGAGGGAATAAGATTTGCAATAGAATTTGGGAGGGTAGCGGGTGAAATTGGAGCTGCCTCATTATCTAAAGGTTGTACAAAAGAATCGCTGCAGAAATATGAAAAATTCTGGAAGGATCGTGTTGACTCTAAAATAAAATCGTCGCTTAAAGTTCAGACAAGATGGTTAAAGATGAGCGATGATGCTTGGGACAGAGAGGTTGAAATAATACGGCAAATGGGTTTTGAAGATTTTCTCGATTTTATAAAAGCTCAATTTACGACCAGTAAGATGATGAAATTAGTACTTACCCATCCACATGCCACGGCAAAACAGCTTTTTAGTCTAATATTGGACAAATAATGCTGAAGCAAGATTTTTATATGATTTAGAAAAACACCAACTTTAGTCTTGGCTGGAGAAACTGTTACCCAGTTTGCACCTGTTATGTATATGCTCGGCTTTGGATTACTTGCATCGGTTCCGGTTTTATTCTTGTCAAAATTGGTTTCACCAAGACGTCGATACAATCCCGTAAAGTTCTTGCCAATGGAGTGCGGTCAAATGCCTTCTGGAGAAGGGAGAGCTCACTTTATGATGCAATACTATTCTTATATTCTTATGTTTGTCGTTTTTGATGTTATGTCTATATTCTTGTACGCATGGGGCGCTTCACTTTTTTCTATATCAAGGTCAGCCACACTTCCAATTTTAGGATTTCTCGCAATAATGTTTTCAGCCATGGCTTACGCACTATATCTTTCTGGGAGAAAAGGGATTTGGTAAATTTTCAGTCCAAAGATTTAAGCGTTAAATATAATACATTCGAACTGGATAGTGAGATGTATCGATGATTAAAGATTTAGTGAACCCAAGTAATTTTAATCTTCTAGTTGGAAAACTCGGTGATGTTCTTACGAGAGCCTTGGACCAACCTCTAGGATACGCAATTAATTGGGGACGGATCTGGTCCCTCTGGCCAGTGCATCTAGAGACCGCGTGCTGTAGCGTAGAGTTTGGAGCAGCTTCAGGACCTAGATATGATGTTGAAAGATTTGGAATAATTGAGGCATTCGGTTCTTTACGACAGTGTGATTTGATTGTTGTTCAAGGTACTGTAACTAGAAAGATGGCGCCTAGGTTAAGGATGGTCTATGACCAGATGCCCGATCCAAAATATGTCATTGCCATGGGGGCCTGTGCTATTACGGGAGGGTTGTATATCGATTCCTATAATGTACTTCCAGGTATTGATGGCATTATTCCCGTTGATGTGTATGTACCTGGGTGTCCACCCAGACCTGAAACGTTAATTCAAGGGACCATGTTACTCCAAGAGAAAATAAAAAGGTCGAAGATTAGATAATATGAGCTCGGATCAACCTGCCGGTCAAAATGGTTCTGAGCAAAAAAAGGCTGAGTCTAATCATATTCAGACTTCAATATCCAAAAAAGATGAGGCAATAATTCCGGAATTTGAAGGCGATCTTATTAATAAAATAGTTTCACGATTTGGTGACAAAATAGTTCAGGTGATCTACATACGTCCTGGGAGATCAAAGATACTTGTTCCACCAAATGAGATTCTTCAGGTGGCTTCTTTTGTTAGAGACACACTCGGATTTGATCATGCAGAATCAGTTTCAGGAACAGACTATCCAAAAGACAATCAAATTGAAGTTATATATCACCTGGGCTCTTACTCGGTTGATAAACTTGCGTCACAGGTTTTAGCTTTATCCACGCGGACAGATAGAAATGATTCTAGGTTACCAACTTTAATTAACATTTTTAAAAGTGCCGAATATCATGAAAGGGAAACTTTTGAAATGCTTGGTGTTTATTTTGAAGGACATCCAAGAAACGAAAGATTTTTGCTTCCTGAAGATTGGGCGGATATTCCTCCATTACGAAAGGAGTTCAGAATTAAGGGAAGATAGGTTGATAATTAATGGACAATCTTGAACAAAAATTTAACGAGACGATAAAGATGGGGCTTGAAATTGTAAAAGAAACACAAGAAGATAGGCTAATGACCCTAAGCGTTGGTCCTCAGCACCCAGGTTCGGGACACTTTAGATTTACCATAAAGGTTGATGGCGATTATATAGTGTTTTGTGATCCGGACCCTGGATATGTACATAGGGGCGAAGAAAAAATGTCAGAATACAGAAATTTTATTCAGAATATTCCTCACCTTGAAAGACCTATTATTCACGATTCTACAAACATTACATATTCATACAGTTTGGCAGTGGAGGAACTTGCTAATATCCAAGTTCCGCTTCGAGGACAATATATACGTGCTTTAGCGTCGGAACTTAACAGGCAGGTATATACTCTTTATTGGCTCGCAATTTATGGAATATTTCTTGGACACTCTACTATGTTCATGTGGCCTATGGGAGATAGAGAGCTCTTTATTGATCTTTTAGAAGCCCTCACTGGCGCAAGGGTTACTCATGCTTTTAACATTCCCGGAGGTGTACGAAATGATATACCCGAAGGATTCAAAGATAGATGTTTAAGACAGGTTGCATATTTTGAAAAAAGACTTGTTGAATATGAGGACATTTTTTATAATAATCCTCTCTTCAGGCAACGAACAGAAGGTGTTGGAATTTTGACAAAGGAAGACGCCGTGAAATTGGGGGTTACAGGTTCTGTTCTCAGAGCGTCGGGAATTCCTTTTGATGTTAGAAAGGCAGAACCCTATGACATCTATAGTGAAATAGACTTTAAGGTGCAGTATATGAAGACGGGCGATTCTTATGCACGCTCCATGGTTCCGTTTCTTGATATGAAGGAATCATGTCAAATTATTAGAGAGTTGTTGGATAAGATGCCTAAATCAGGTGAAGTAAGAACAAAGCTACAACCAAATCCAAAAGGGCCCCCCGGAGAATCTTATAAAAGAGTAGAATCAGGCAGGGGAGCTTTGGGATATTATATAGTAAGTGACGGTACGCCAAAACCTTATAGAGTCAAGATATCCGTAGGCTCATTTAGAAATATGTTGGCACTTCCATTCCTTTTGATAGGATCAAAATTGGCTGATATGCCATCAATTTATTGGTCGTTAAACTATTGGCCAGTGGAGGCAGATAGGTAAAGTTGCAATGTGTTACAAGACATTATCTCAATGAAAATCCAGAAAAGGAAAAATAAGAGGTACTTAGAAATTGACTAGGAGAAAAGGTGTTTAGGATTGGCTACTGCTCCTAAAGATTTTAGGTTTGGCAACTTTGTAGGAAGTATAATCCAGCTTGTTTTCTGGATACTTATAATTGTCACACTGGTGGGATTACCGTTGATCTTTATAATACTTTTTTACGTACCACTCCCACCTGTAAAGGGAGAAGTTCTCACTCCCTATCTCTTCTTCTCTATGATGGTCGACCCCACCAGAACTATTCCAATAATAAAGTTCTTGATTCATACTGATCTTTTTAGAGTTGCAGTATTTCCAGGATTCAGCTATGCTGCGTTTTTGGCTGCTTTAACTATTTTTGTTGAACGCAAATTCCTTGCAAAAATGCAGCTTAGAATTGGACCTCTGTATGCAGGTAAAATAGAGGGCATATTGCAACTAATAGCAGATGGCTTAAAATTAATTTCAAAAGAGATTATTGTACCGTCTGGTGCTGATAAACTAATATTTTGGACAGCGCCTATTGCTTTTGTAGTTACGTCTGCTGCTGTGGTATCATTAATTCCAGCGGCTCCTGGGTGGGTAGTCGCGGATCTTGATGTGGGAATAATTGCAATATTTGCATTTCTAGGATTTTTCCCGCTTATCGCACTTTTGTTCTCGTGGGCTAGTAACAGCAAATACCCATTCATAGGTGGATTGAGGGCTCTACATCAGATGATTGCTTTTGAAATTCCATTTATTCTTTCTGCTCTTTCAGTAGTACTTCTCGCAGGTTCACTGAATCTTACAGATATAGCAAATGCTCAACATCCTTTTTGGTTTATTTTCTTCCTACCAATAAGCGCATTTGTATTCTACATTTCTTCACTGGCAGAACTTGAAAGAATTCCATTCGATCTCCCTGAAGCGGAAAGCGAGATTGTCGCTGGATGGTTAACTGAGACCTCTGGGATGATATATGGGTTAATTCAATTGGGAACCTATGTTAAATTGTATGCATTGGCCGCGTTATTTGTTATTCTCTTTCTAGGCGGATGGTCAGGACCCCAAATTTTTCCTCAGGAAATTTTACCAGGTTATACAGGAGACAAAATATACAACGCAGTAACAGTTAATGCAATATTTTGGTTTACGGTAAAAACTCTTGGTATGATAATGTTGATCCTTCTACCACGTGGTATCAATCCTAGAATTAGAATCGATATATTGTTGCATACCGGGTGGTACAAATTAATAGTATTGGCTTTCATCAATATTTTTGTAGCATTGTCACTTGTTTATGGTGGCA
>VBPX01000065.1 GCA_005877075.1 Nitrososphaerota archaeon
TTTGATTTTACCAGATAAAATTGATTTTCCCTTTTTTGTCTCCCAAACACCATTCAAGTTTGCAAATAGTATTGAAGAACAAATCAAGGCTGTTTACGGTCACAAATGTCTAGATTTTACAGCTGCGTGGTTGCTAGGGGACAAATATCTGGAAAGTTTGGAAGTTGTACCAGCGAAGTACAAGAGATTTCTCAACATACTTTACAGTATGATAATTTGGATAAATGCATGGAATATGGAGGTAGCATGTGAAGATCAAATTCCTCCTCCCGTCGAATCATATCTAGGGATCCTAAAAACATTCTTCAACATAGATCTATCATCCTTAATTGAAAATTCACATAGTTAAAATTACTTGATAAAGTTCATTTGTAATTCTTAATATTTTCTACCATCCAAACCATCCTAATTTCTTAAAATACCAAACCATTACTAATGAAGGGATTATAGCAATTAATAGTAAAATTATAAATGAAGTGTACGGACCAAGAAAAACTGGAGTGCCGGTTGCTATCCCACCAGGCAGATTTACATTCATCCCATAATATGCACCAATTACAGTTGCAGGAATGGAAAGAGTAAAGAGAATTGTAAGTGTTGCCAGAATCTTATTTGATTTCTCTGTACTTAACATGAAATCGGTGTCCTTAAAGATTTCAATAGTTTCTTTAGATTCTTCAAGGACTTCAAGAACTTTATCAGTATGATCTTTAACATCGTCGTAATAATCCGTCAAATCTTCTTCGGAAAATTTTTGCATTTCTTTGCTTAAGTCTAATATGATTCTCCTTAACGGTACAACTACTCTTCTTAGAGTTGTTATCTCTCGACGCAATAATGATATGTCTCTAGCCACCGCAACTTTCTCATCGAATACCAGATCTTCTATGTCATCCAAATTTCCCTCGAGTTTCATTAGAACATGTAACAAATCATCAACCATGAGATCTATAATACTATGTAATAGGTAACCTGATGAAACTCCCATGAACATTTCCTTTTGTTTTTCATTCTCCTTACATAGGTTGAACATTTCAAGAAGGGGTTTTAGTTCCCCTTGCTGTACTGTAATGAGATAATTAGGACCAGCAAATATTGCAAGTTGAGTCGAACGCGGAATACTTTTGTCTTTATCCACTGTTGGAAAGTGGAGTATTATGAAGATATGATCTTGATATTTATCAATTTTTGCTATTTGTATCTTAGAAAGACAGTCTTCAATGTTTAATTCATGGAATGGGTACTTACCTTCCAACATCTTTAATTTTTTTCTAGTAGGTTTTTGAATATCTATCCATGTCAGATTCTTATTTGTAATTGATTCAAGTTCAACAGTATGTTCAATATTTGTCATCTCCCCTCATTCTTAATTATCTTTAAAATGTTGAAATATTCTATATTAAGATATCTAAAAATCTATGACTACCACAAAATTAAGTTAAAATAATACAGAATTATTTTATTTCCATGGCAAAGGTAGTTGTAGGAAAAACTTCAGATATTCAAGAAGGTAAGTTAATGCATGTAACGGCAAGTGGAATGGAAATAGTAGTAACAAAATTAGATGGAAATTACTATGCAATTGACAATACTTGTACTCATGCAGGAGCAGAACTTCATGAAGGACAATTAAACAATAACGAGTTAACATGTCCCTGGCATGGAGCAAAATGGGATATTAAAACAGGAAGTTTGATCTCGTTTCCCCAAAAATTAAACCCGCTGCAAAGTCACAGGCTCTTCGTGGAGAATGACACATTATTTATTGAAATATAGTTCTTCGAATAAGACTGAGTTTATAATTTGTTGGATGTGTAGTTTTTGAGTTATCAGGACGTAATTAAATCAAACCCATCAAATAAATTACTTTATATGAAATCTTTACTAGATTACGATATAATTATTCAAATATTTATTTTGTAAATGATGATAAAACAAATGCCAGTGAATTATTATTAATCGTGATCTCATTTTTCTAAAATTGGTTATTATCGTGGAAACAATTCTCATTGTATATGGGGATCATTAATTTTGGAATATGAATATCTCTAAATTCAATAGGACTGCTGGTTTTTTAGGAATTATGGACAGTGAAGAATATTAGCTTTTAAGGTTAGGAAAATTGTTAGATTATTGTGAATATGAAAAAATTCTATATCAATGATTTTGAAGTAATTCAAGATACTGCACTTTCAACTATCAAACTTAAACTTTTTCAATTTCTCAGTTCATCTACAATGATCGTTACCTTTGTAATCCAGATATTGCAGGTAGTATGAGACCATTGTAGAAGTGTTAATACGGTTTTATCAATTTCGAGTAAAAAATTATTGATTTATATAGACTTGTAATAAATATGCCATAACTGAATCAAAGATATGAAGCTTGATGTACCGAGATTTACAGAGAGATTTGGATCAGTAAGCCTGCATGGTGTTCAACGTGTATATGAATTAGACTCTGGACATAAGAACAAGCATGCTAAAGCGGATTCAGAGGTAATTCGTTCTATTGACGACGAAATAATTTCGAAAATAGAATCAGACATGTCTATTGTAATTCCTATAAAAGGAGAACGTTTGAAGCTTTTAGAAGGAGTCCTAAGCGGTATTCCTCATGATTGTTTGACTATAATTGTATCAAATAGTCCAAGAGATCCAATCGACAGGTATAAACTGGAAAAACAAGCGGTTGAGCAATTTAACAGATTCACAGAAAAAAAATCAGTAATTATACACCAGAAAGATGCAGGTCTTGTCAAGGCTCTAGAGGAAGTTGGATATACTGACCTTTTTGATTCAGAGAATAAAATACGTAATGGCAAAGGAGAAGGGATGTTTATTGGTATGCTCCTGTCCAAAATGATGGGAAAGAAATATGTAGGATTTGTTGATTCTGACAACTATGTACCTGGGGCGGTGAATGAATACACAAAGATATTTTCATCAGGCATTGCCTTATCGAGCACGCCATACACAATGGTTCGTGTATCATGGATATACAAGCCCAAGATTTCTGAATCGGGTGTACGATTTTCCAAGTTGGGCAGAGTATCTGAGATGACAAATCAATTTTTGAATTTCATGATATCATACTATACTGGATTTGAAACTGAAGTTATACGCACTGGAAATTCAGGAGAGCATTGCATGTCTATTCAATTGGCGGAATTATTGACCTACTCCTCTGGTTTTTCTATAGAACCTTACGAAATAGTTAATTTGTTGGAGCAATTTGGTGGAATTACACCGCCAGAACACAAGGATACTATGGAAAAAGGAGTTGAAGTGATGCAGATTGAAACACGTAATCCACACTTTCACGAAGAAAAAGGAGATTTGCATATTAAGGAAATGTTCTCCCAAGGGTGGGGAAGTATTTTTCATAGTAAGCTATGTCATCCAGAATTGCGTGAAAAATTAAAAGCAGAGCTAATTTCGAGGGGAATTTTAGAAAAAGTAAAAGAGCCTCCACAATTACCTAAAATGAGACCCTTTAAGGATTTGGATATTTTGAAATTTGAGAAAACATTGAAAGAACAAACAACCAGTCTTACAATATTTGAATAAAATACTTGCTTAAACCAATATATTGCGCGATTCAAAATTAAACTCCCGTGAATTCAAAATACACCATGATGTAGTCTATTAGTGATCTACAATATTACAAGTTTCATTTTTCATTATTTTACGTATGATCATTAATGGAATTCCAATCAAAATCGGGATGGTAATTGCAATAAATAGAGTTTGAAAGGGAGCAAGTGTAGAGATTGCGGCACTTGTACCAAATCCAACCAAGACTGAAAATAAGCTACCTGCACATGTTGGGCAACCAATGAATAAACTGCTAAATACACCGAATGTTGAGACAATTGAAAATTTACTTCGGGATTGATCCCTAAATAGCTTGACAAAGTATACATTTAATGCAAAATTAAAGCCAACAAGTACTGAGACCGCTATTGCGAGCATTAAATTTGAAGGGATAATCAAAATGGAAAACATGTCCGTTAATGCTATTGTTATCATTGGAACATATCCAGGATAATTGCAACATAGTGTAACAGAAAGAGAAGGGGCAGCACTATTTTCAACATCAGCATGATAAATAAGAATTTGAGATAAAAAACCAAAGAAAATCCCATAAACAATAGAAGAAATAACAAATATTTTCCAGTAAGTCTTGTTGGTTAAAATCTTGCTAATATATCCAAGATAACTGTGCTCGGGTTCTGGTTTCAAAGATTCAGAGTAGAGTATCAAGTATGATCCATATCCAATAGCTGCTAATGAAACTAATATCAAAATAATCACGGCAATTGCTAAATTGTACAATTTTGTTATGTCTGTTAACGATTGATGTGAACTAAAAAGTGAATAAAGCACGATTGCAACTACCATAGAAAAGATACTGATTGAAATGACTCGTATGCCTATATTTCGCAGCGAGTTATAATTCTGGAACATTGCCAATAACCAACAGGTAACTTAATCTATGAAAAGCCATATTATCTATATTAAGTTAATTTAAATAATTGTAAAATAGGATCGGATAAATCAATCACAATTGCCCAATTTGGATAAAGTCTAAATTTAATGCCATATAAAAATAAATATGGGCGAAACTTTCGCTGATGAAGGATTTGTTACAGCCTCAATAAGCTTTATTGGTTTCGTTGATAAACTCGGTCTTGAGGGACTTCTTACTTTAAAATCAGACGATGGAAGAGAATTTCCAATACGTGCGTTTTCAGGGGAAGTTGCAAGACACATACTAAGGTTCAAAGAGGGAGACAAAACAACCATACCCACTATTTATAACCTAATTGAAGAAATATCATCTTTACAGGATTTACTTTTAGTTGAAGTTAGAATTTACAGGAATGGCCCAGTATTAAGGTCTAATCTTTACTTCAAAACTAGGAAGGAAATCATTACCTTAAGAAATTATCGTGCATCTGATTCTATTGCATTAGCCGCATTTTTTGATGTACCTATAAAGGTTAGAAAAAATTTGTTTGAAGAAACTATAGAACGCTGAACTGTATGACCTACATGACTATTGTGAATAGTTTGTTGTAGTTTATTGCCTTCTTAACTTCCATCGCAATCCTGCGTCCAACACCAAATGTTTGACCATATGAATATTTCGTGTATGGAGACGTTGTAGCCATTATTGGATTTCCAGGAACTCTGAGCGAAACATCATATACTACTATTTCTAGTTCAGGAGTAACAATACTTTGTAGAGAAAATGGTCCTATTATCCCAGGAGGATATTCTTTTCTCACGGTTTCTGAAAATTTATCACCGAGTCGAAATATTTTTTCTAGCATAGATTCCCTAACGCTTGCGGGAGTATGGCCTATTTCGATATGTTTTACTTCTATATCAAACTCTAGCTGCTGTCTTGCAGGGATAGCGTTTAAGTCATTAAGATTAGTTTGAAGTCGTCGTTCGATACCTAAAAATTCAGTTTCAGGAGTTAAAGGTGAGCAGAAAAAATTAAAATTAAAATATGTGCCCACAACGAATTCTTCGATCACAGATGACTCTAGATCTTCACTTGTGATGAGTTTCTCCCTTATCTTATTTTGAGATTTTTCCAAATAATCTTTTTCTGAGCTAACCACAAAAAAAGCTCTTTCCAGTTTACGTCTACCCTCTTGAATCTTCACTATGGCTAATCCATTGATCTCAGAATAATTTTTGTATATCTTTGGGTGAACAATTTTTGCTTGTTCTAATAAAAAGTACTGATTTTTATCATAGTTCCGTTCTTCAGCCCTGAATAAGTTCCTATTTCCAAGTATCGGCAACATTAAATCATTTTCAATTGTATTGTATCCAACATATGCAGTGAATGCCCTGTGAGGTACCATTATTGCATTAATTTCTCGGAGTTTGTCTTGATTTTCACTGAAAACTAAATCTGAGAATTTGTCTACCAAAATTATTTCGTCCGCTAGTCTTTTGAATCTCAAGTATGGTAATTCTCTACCTTTTTGACATATGCATACTGTTTTCAGACCTTCATCTTTTGCACCATCCATTATTTCTAACGCAGAATGACTGCCTATAACTGCCAGATGTATATTTTTTAAATCGTATTTGTTCACAATCTCAGAAACTGTATCAGTGCCAATCATGTTTATGCATGCAGAAGAGAATCGTTATAAATAAAATTTTCCAAGAAAAATAATCTAAAATTTAGAATAAACACATCATTGAATATTACTTAAAATAGATTTAGCTATTTTTTTCTTTATTAACAGCTCCTTCGATAGCTTTCCTAAGATCGTCATCATTTTTATTTGTGTAGTCTATTCCTAACGATTCTGCTATCTCTTCGAGTTTTTCACGTCCAACCTTATCCTTATTCCGGATTTGATCTAGTTCTCTTTTAGCTTCAATCCTTGCTTTTTCATATTCTGCTGTTGCTTTTCCAAAGGATCTGGCCAATTCAGGAATTTTTTTAACACCAAAAAAGACCACCACGATAATAACTATGATGAATATCCACTCATATCCTAATGGTACTTGCAAAATCGCACTCTGGATACCATTCATGACTAAAGATAGATATGGTTGAGATTTAAATGTTGATGGTATTTATTAGCTATTCATTGTGTTGCATCATGTTCCTTTCTTCTAATCATGACAACACCAATAGCGTAGAGTGCAATCATTGGTAGTGCAACAAACCACATGGTGACACCACTTCCATCTGGTGTTATCACTGCACCAAAAATTGTTATGATTATTATTGCATATCTAAAGTTGTTTTGCCAGAATCTTGAATCAGTCAAA
>VBPX01000069.1 GCA_005877075.1 Nitrososphaerota archaeon
AGTTTCCTCGAAGGATTTAAAGAAACGTATATGAACGAGGGTTGAAATAGAACTCGAACATCCCTTTTGGGTTTAGGAAGGTCCAGAAGTAACTTGAAAAATAGTATGGGTCTAAGACCTACAACTTCTACCTTCCTCTCTTCCAGTTTTGTCGTAGCTTTCTTAGCTTATCTTCTTGGAGACTTTGAAATTGCTATTGGAACAGTGCAAACAAGACTAACTAACTCATTTGGACATGCAGATTCTGGAGTCAAAGGTGAAGCAAAAGCACTACTGGTAGTGATTATAATGATACTAATCATACCAGCAGTAGGACTTGTCTTCACTGGTGGAACAACTGGTTCACTCGGAGTCTATACTAACGTAACAGTAGCAAACACTGCAAGAAATGGAATCGTGCAATTTTCCCAATTTATTGGTATTGCAATGATTCTTGGAATTGTAGGAGTTATCTTAGGACTGGTAGGTTAGTAGACTTGAGCACATCCATAAAACAAACCCCAATAAGAAGCTGGAAACGATTCCAGCTATCTTTATTTTCTAAAGGTATGTTATATGCAGTATCTTCTGGAATACATCTAATGACTTTTATGATATACTTCTTATATTTAAGTAATTATGTATCACCATTTGGATATGATAATAAAACTCTATGGTTTGGATTCTATATATTCTATACATTTGTTGCTATAGTATTATTCTATCATGGAGTTAAAATATTATATAAATTTATGCATACTCTACCAGATTTTGAAGAAGAGATAGATAATACTGGATATGAAACAGAAAGGATTGATAGAACATGAGTAGAAATACTAATAGAGAAGATGACAAGAATGGACATCCAGCAGAAAGACAACCATTGTTCAATAAGCTTGAACATCAACATACCTATTCTCCATGGCATAATGAAGCATTAGAATACTCTAAAACTGGTAGAAAACTAATAGATATGATAATGAATGCTCTAAGGAGTCTATTTGGATAATGACAACTGAAGAAGAACTTAAAGCCTTACAAGATGAATATGATAGTCTAAATATAGACTATAATAGATATCAAAAGGCTGTAGAAATTCAAGCTAAACTTCAAGAACTTAGAAAGATACAGAAGAGAACCGTATTGACTGATACAAGTCTTGGTGGACAAATGAGATTCGTATTAGAAAAGAATGGATTAAGAACTACTTTCTACTGTTTTATATTTGGTATGGTAATCTTCTTAATAGGAGCTATTACACCATATTATACAGTAAAAGATATACCATTTGCATTAGCTTTCTTTAACTTAGTACCAGTATTATTAATAGGATTTGGAATATATAGTATCCCATTTATAAAAGAATTCCTAAATGAAGTAAAACCTAAGGTAGAGAATAAATAATGACACATTTTAAGAAAAGTATTACTGAATTGAATGATGAAATAGCAGACTTAGAAAGTGCAAGAAGAAATCTTATAAAAGCTGATAGAGACTTGGATAGACATCATAAGATAGGAAATCCTAAACCATTACACTTTCGTAGTATGAGAGCTTATAAAAGATACTTAGCATTCATTCATATACATCATGTATCTAAGGGTCAACATAATCCAGTATTTATTAAAGGAAGGAAACATGAGGTAATACACTAATGGGAGATAGAGCCTTTGCTGTAAGTACCGTAATGATGTTTATATGGATAGCATTATGGATGTTAGCATATGATAATATATGGTTAAAAATACCATTTGTAGCAGATATGTTTCCATTACCATTACCAAATGGAACCTTAACTTATAGTGATGCTGTAACATCAATAGGAATAATCGGAACATTAATACTTGGAGCTATGGTAGGATATACATCAATGAAAATAGCTAAAGAATCATCTGGTAGAGGTTTCCATAGAAATTGATAACACATGGTACAACAACATCTCAAAGTCAAACTACTAATGGTCATAGGGTAATATTATATGCCATATCAAATGAAGGACAGACTATAAGTCAGAAAGACCTAAGAGATATACAAGCATTACTTGTTGCAAAAGGCTTCTCTGGAAATTGGGTAGAGAGAAGCAACAATATAATAGCAAAATTAGGAGCTATGGTATTTGGATAATAAGAGAAAGAAGCTAATAAGACAATTAATTAGTGGTATAGCTGGTATATCTATTATATGGAGTCTAATAATATTTGCTGGTGTAGAGTTTCCATTCTTTAATCACTATAATCTATTCTATACTCCATATCTATTTCTATTCATTCCAGTTATACTCTTTATAATAAGAAGTTTCATAAAGGACCAAAGGATAATAGGAAACTTCTTAGACTTCTTTGGACAGAGTGGATTAGTACATACAAGTTATAAGATAGACTTTCAGAATATCACACCTACAAGAGCTAACTATATTGATAAAGAAGGAGAGAAGAAGTCTATACGACATGGACATCCATTTACTATACCTAATAAAGATATATGGTTAAATGAATATCTAATACCAGATAACGGATTAGCTTCTATAAATCCTAAGAAACTTGTAGAGAAATATGGTCCTCAACTAAAAGATATAGAACTTTCTATATCTGAAATGCAAACTACTAAGGAAGTATTATCAGATGGTACAACTAAGGAAGTAGAAGTTATTGTTCCTAATTCTACTTTAAGAGTTGGAAAATCTCATGTTCAAGCAATTCTTTCTAATCTAAGTGCATGGATACCAGAGATACAAGCACTTGACCCTACAGTATTACATCAAGAACAGTCAAGTGAAGATACAGTAGATGGTCTAAATCAAGAAGCTGGATATCAAACAGCGGAGATAAGAAAAGGATGGTTCAGTGGTGGAAGTACACAAAAGGTTATAGCATTTATAGCAGTAGGATTAGTTGTAGGAGCAATGATAACACTAATGTATTCTTTAGCCTTCCATTTGGACTTCTCTCATATAGGTGGATTAATAAGAGGTATATCCAATTGAGTCTTGATGAAAAGGTAGCTAATGCTAAGCTTCTACAGAAGAAAGGAGAATTTATGGATACAGCACAACAAGCTGGATTAGACCCTACTAAGTCTACAGAATCTACAGAGTATGCTAAATCAGCTAAGATGGTTGTGGACAAGATGTTTCAACCTTATACTAAAGAAGATAAGCAATTACTATCTCGTATTCCTAAGAATATTCTTCCTAATACTGTAATGCTTGTAGGTATAGAGAATGCTATAGAGAAACTATATGAAGGAGATGTAGAGTTATGGGATAATAAAAAGAAGAATGTAACTCTATATCTTAACTCAGATAATCAAATAGACCCTCATGGAGATAACTCAACTGGTATGATAAAGTATAGAACAGTTACCCAGAAAGGATATGCTGAAGCACATTATTGGAGTAACTATTGGCATGGAATAGTAGGTGGATTATTTATGCAACTTCCAGCAGTTGAAGGTCCAGATAATAGAGCTAATCAAGGTGTAGCAGTAGTTTCAGCAATTACTAATTCAGATAGAGCCTTACTTGAAGCTCAAAACAATGCTCAAGTAGGATGGTTTAGAAGACAGTATCAAAGAGTATTCAAATGAAAGGAAGAGGAGATAATGATAGTTGGCATGATAGTGAATCAGAACATACCTTTCATGGTCAATCAGTAAAGAGTAAGAATCCACATAATATACATACCCCATTTCATGGTGAATTTAATAAGAATCAAGGTTACACATTCATTATTATAGTAGTTATATCATTATCTTTAGGATTACCATTTACTATATATTCTACGCAAGTAAGTCATAATAATAATATAGTTACTCTTGATAAAGACCCATTTACAACCCTATGGAATGGTCAAATATCAAGTAGCTATTCCACTCAATCTGGTTCTTCTTCACCAATAACATTTAAGAGTAAAGTAAATGCTTCACTATCTGGTATGAGTGTAAATCTTCCAGCTATAATTGTTACATCTTCAGATACAATGGTTGTTACATTAATTGGACCTAATGCATTTGACTTTGGTTGTTCTGTAGCAAGTACAATATCTATAACTGATACTCAAAGTAACACTTATACTCTTAGAGTACAATCACCAGATAGTGTAGGAAGTGGTGCAAATACTTGTATATATACGGCTACTATGGCTTCAAGTGGAAGTGATACTATAACTGTATCTACAACTCCTCATAATGAAGTATGGACAATTTCAGCTTTAGACTATTCTGGAACAATAGGATTTGGTTCAATTGGAACAGATGAAAAGACTGTTAATCCAACTGATTCTTCAACTATAACAATGTCTATAGATTCTACTGCTTCAGTAATAGTTGAAGCCCAAATGTTAACATATAACGGTAATAGTGCAGTAATTACTGAATCGTCTGGACAAACTATAAGAAATCCTTTTAAAGGAACTATATTTGAATCTACTACAGATGTATCTAATAAAGTTGGTAGTAGTACATTTACATTTTCATGGGTTATATCTGGTACACCATGTACAACACCTAACTTCTGTAGACTATCACATTCAGCTTTAGAACTAAAAACAAGTCCTATAATAGCTAAGACTTGTGGACAAATAGGATATCAATGTTCACATATGAATGTAACAAATGGATATTTCGTTTCAAGTCGTAATTCTACATTTCCAGCCATAGCATTAACTAATTCAAGTATAGACCTATCAACTGGAGCTAGTAAGGCAATTGCATTTAACTTTGGATTAGTAACTAATACACCATTTGTAGGTGAAGAATTTGGATTCTTCTTAAGAGCAAATGGAACATTACCTCTTACTTCTAATTGGAGTCCAACAAATGATACTACAACTACATTAGCTGTTATAGTTACTGTTACTTCTGGAAAATACAATTACTATGTTTATATACAAAGACAAACTGGACAATCACTATTTACTGGAACAGAGAATCCTACAATCCCATGTAATCAAGCTTCTACTATATATCTATGTGCTAATAATTCTACTAAAGCAGATGCTACATTTCCTATATTTCCATTAGTTCTTAACTATACTGGTTCAGCTAATGGTTCAAGTGGTGCTGGACAATCTTATCTATGTAACGACTTTGGTGGTGGTTCTACACAATGTAACTTAGGTGGAGCTAATAATGTAGCTATTGGAATTACTAATACAAACTTCAGAATAAATTATACTGAACCTTGGTTGAATATTCAGAATAGATATTATGTAGGACTATGGCAAAAGTCAACATCTAATCCTACTTTAGTTAAGTTCCAAACAGCTACACAAAACGTACAATCAGCTCAAGTAATATCAATATATAGTCCATCATCAACTAACTCTAATGTAGTTGAAGGTGGATTCTTTGGATGGATAGGAAATGCTTTAGGTGGAGCATTTAATGTAATAGGTAGTACACTTGCTCCTATTATTAATCCTATAACTGGATTAGGAAATTCACTAATTTCAGTCTTTATATCTGGTATGTCTCAGTTAGTAAGTCTATTTGCAACTTCGATAGTTACTGCTTTGAATCTTATAGGAAATAGACTTGGATTAGGAAATGTAGGTACGAATGTTGCAAACTTCTTTACCAGTATAGGAGCATTTCTTACAAATGTGATTGGTGGTATATTTACATTCTTTACAAATAGTGGAACATTCATAGGTAACATTGTAGCTATAGTAGATTCAGCCTTTAATTCAATATCATTACTTGGATTGTGGGTTTCATTTCTTGGAGCTATACCAACTATTATATCTGCACTTGATACATTCTTTGGATACCTTCTATTCTGGTATAATCTTGGAGTATTTGGATTCAATATAATAATTATTATAGCTCTAATAATACTTGCTATGGCTTCATTAGTAGATTATGAACAGTCTGGTAATCCTATTGCAATATTTGTAGGAATAATTCTTGGATTCTTTACCTTTTATGTAATGACATTATCTAATACAAGTATAAATGTTATAGCTACAAATCCAACTGTATTATCTAATTATCAAACTGCATTTAATAATACTGTATTCTTTATAAAATTAGCTCCAATACTCTTTATTTTGATGCTTGGTAACTATATTAGTGATGGAAGTGACCTTACATCATTTACTCATGGTGGAAATGGATTCATGCACAACTTTACATCAACACTACATTTCTATGAAATGATAGTATTAGACCTATTCAAAGCTGGACATTTCCTTTTTGTATTCGGTATGACTATAATTGTAACTATAAAACAATTAGTGGCTGGATGGCTATAAATGTTAGACCTTAAATGGATATTAAAATATCGTATTTTAAATTATCCTAAACCTACAGAACCAGAAGTAACAAAAATAATGTTAAGTATGAAAGGCAATCTGTTTATAGATATAGGAAGTAATACTGGATGGTTCTCAAGAATTCTTAAGAATAATTTCAATAATATTATAACTATAGATGCTAATCCAAAATGGAAAGCAAATATGAGAATAGCTATATCAAACTTTGATGGAGAAGGTGTATTCTTTATCGGAAATAATCTTGGAAGTGCAGATAGTCTTAAAAATAATCCATATATTTTAGGAAAAGATTGGATTAATATAGAACAACTAAGAGTTAAAGTATGTAGATTTGATACTCTTAAATTAGACGCAGATTTAGTAAAGGTAGATGTTGAAGGTTCAGAATTTGACGTCTTAGAAGGAATGAAGGAATATGTCCCAAAGAAAATAGTTGTAGAGTTACATGA
>VBPX01000070.1:0-7657 GCA_005877075.1 Nitrososphaerota archaeon
GTACTTGATTACTCCAATGTCTAAACACATAATAGTTATCGACATTGTAGGTTTAGAAAAAAAACATATTTCTGAAAGCATAACTCCAAATATTTACAAAATTTCGCAAAGCGGGGAACTGAGAAATTTAGAAACAGTATTTCCTGCAGTAACATGTACGGTTCAAGCTAGTTTTTTATCGGGTTCCTATCCGGACTTGCATGGAATTGTTTCAAATGGATTGTATAATAGACAACACTATTCTGTTTCTTTCTGGGAACAATCAAGCAACTTAGTCCAAGCCGATAGAATTTGGGATAGGGTTAAAATGAATGGAATAGATGCCAAAACAGCTGTCCTTTTCTGGCAAAATACCATGTATGCTAATGCCGATATTGTATTAACACCACGTCCTTTGCATTTGGAAGATCGAATGATAATGTGGTGTTATAGTAATCCGCCAGGAACATATGAAAGGCTAGTCCAAAAAATAGGAAAATTTGACTTATCCTGGTACTGGGGTCCATTGGTTTCCAAGAAATCAAGCGAATGGATTGAACAAGCTACAGAATTTGTAATAGAAAATGAGAGACCTAGTTACATATTTACATATATACCGCATCTGGATTATGCCTTCCAAAAAAACGGAACCTCCTATAAGAATTTAAATGATGATCTAAAATTTGTAGACGATTTGGTTGGAAGATTACTGAAAAAAGTAACTGATATTGAATTAATTGAAGATACACAATTTATCATTTTTTCAGAGTACGCGTTCTCGGACGTTGATTCTGACATTCCTTTAAATACTATTCTTAGGGAAAATGATCTCCTTTCTGTGAGAGAAATTGAAGGACAAGAATATTTGGATCTTGAATATAGTAAGGCATTTGCGATGGTTGATCATCAGGTAGCCCATATTTATATTAAAGACAATTATGCAAATTCTGTTAGAAAAATTTTAGAAGGAATAAAAGGCATTGACATGATACTCGATAAAGAATTGAAGCAGCAATTAAAGGAGCGGAGATTTAATCGCAGTATCAAATAAGGACAAATGGTTCAGTTATTATTGGTGGTTTGATACTGTCAAAGCTCCTAGTTTTGTAAAGAAAGTTGACATACATAGAAAACCTGGCTATGACCCCGTTGAATTATTTTTCGATTTTAATACAAAATCTATACCATTAGATGGTAAATTGGTTAGGGGATCCCATGGTAGATTGCCGTCACAAAAAGAGTCTGCATTTCCAATTTATATTTCAAATAAGAAAAATATTTCTGAAGCAATTGATAACGAAAATTTAAATATTGTTACCATCGGTAAATATCTTAACAAGATTTTGTAATATAGAATGCGATAAGTATGTCATGGAAATATTCTATAACTTTATCATCTTTTAAAAACCTAGAACCAATTGAGAAAACACTTGAAAATTTGAAATATAATGGTTTTGATGCTGTGGAAGTATATGGAGAACCCGATTCAATTGATATAACTAGGATTTCACAAATACTTGACTCACTGTCTATGGCAGTATCGGGAGTTACCGGAATGTGGAGTTCAAGTAACAGTAACTCCAAATTCCGCAAATTAGTTACTAATGATAATAATGCCTTACGAGATGTTAAAAATTATGTAAAAAAATGCATCACCCTATGCCATTTTTTGGGCGGAAAAACGTTTAACATATGCTTGTTTAGCGATCCACCTCTAACTATTGATGGTAATCACAAAAGTTTGTTGCGGGATGACAAGAGAAAATTGATTTCTGCCTCGATAGACCCGGTACGAGAGCTGGCACAGTATGCTAGGAATTACGATGTGGACCTGCTCATAGAACCACTGAATCGCTACAGCACACCTATATGCACAGATTCAGAAGATGCAAGATACATGGTAGAGCAATTATACCAAGAGAATGTAGGAATTTTGCTGGATACATTCCATATGAATATAGAGGAAGATTCAATAGAGGATGCCATACTGAAAACTGGTAAAATGTTAAAACATGTTCATGTATCAGATAACAACAGGAAAATGCCTGGTTTAGCTCATATTGATTTTAAGAGCATTGTGGCAGCGCTAAAAAAGATAAATTACATGAAATTTCTTACGTTTGAGCCAACTGTTCAAAGTACTGATTACAAAAATGATTTAAAATACGGTCTTGAGCATTTAAGGAATCTATCTAAAATTCAATAAGTTAGATTATATGATCTTGAATCACATTATTCATAGATTAAGGAGGTATTTACCGGCAGATTGCTAATATACAACAATCAACATTTTATGGTAAACAATGAATTTGCCAATGCTGTTCAAAAAGGACTAAACGATAAACAAAAGCATCTTTCACCCAAATTTTTTTATGATAAGATCGGATCAAAATTATTTGAAGAAATATGCAACCAGCCTGAATATTATCTTAATCGGATTGAGTCGCAAATTCTGACAACGTCAGTCAGTGAAATCATGAATACACTGAAAGAAAAGGAAATAAGCGTGATAGAATTGGGTAATGGAAATTCGGTAAAGACTAGAATCTTATTGAAACGTTTCCATGCTAATCTGAATAAAGTCTGTTATTTTCCAATCGATGTCTCTTTAAAAATGCTTAAAAAATCTATGAAAGATTTATCCACAGAATATAAGGATTTAGAAATTTTTGGAACGTGTTCGGATTATGTTTCTGGCCTAAGGAAAGTAAATGAATTTATGAAAATGAAAAATAAAATTCCCCAAAAAAAATTGTTAATTTTTTTGGGTTCGAGTATTGGCAATTTTGATCCACAACAAGCAAAAAATTTTCTTCACACATTAAGTAAGTACATGAGAAAAGAAGATTTATTTTTGATAGGCATCGATCTTGAGAAAGAAAAATCTATTTTGGATAAGGCATATAATGACAGGATGGGTATCACGGCAAAATTTAATCTAAATGTCTTGGCAAGAATTAATCGAGAACTTGATGGAGAGTTTAAACTTGCTTCATTTGAACACAGGTCATTTTACAATAAACAAAAGCACAGAATTGAAATGTATCTAGAATCAGAGATGGATCAAGAAGTAAAAATAGGAACAATTGAAAAGTCATTTCGTTTCAAAAAAGGCGAAACTATTCACACAGAGAATTCATACAAGTATTCTCAAAATGCTCTTAACTTGCTAGTTAAAAAGTCCGGGCTTGAAATGATTCGAAAATTTACAGATCCAAAGAAACAATATGCCCTAGTCTTGCTAAAGAAGGTCTCTGGCACAGCGAAATCCTGAAAAAGGTATCCTTTCATGTGGCTTGAAATAATTTCTATAACTATTTCTAATTTGCAACCTCGGAGTTGCAAAAGAGCCTCCTCTTAGTACCTTTTGATTCACTGCCCACTTGTCTGTGTATTCTAAAAATTTTGACCTAAAGCCAGGATATAGGACATATTCCGATGAGGTCCATTCCCATACATCACCTATCATTTGATGACAGCCATAATGACTTTTCCCTTGTGGATAAGACCCAATTGGGGATGGTGCCCATTTCCACGTTTCTAATAAATTTGCATAGATATCCGAAGGCAAATCATTACCCCATGGATATATTGCCTTTTTTCTCAAATCTTCATTCCAGCTAGCTGCTTTTTCCCATTCTGCTTCTGTTGGTAATCTTTTTCTTGCCCATTTGGAATAAGCATCTGCTTCGAAATAACTTACATTTGTGACGGGTTCATTGGGAGATACCTTGTTTAAACCTGTGAAATCTTTCTTGTACCATTCCCCATCTATTTTTTGCCAATATAAGGGAGATTTCCAATCATTCTCCCTTACTAAATCCCAACCATCTGACAACCAATACCTATAATCTTGATATCCGCCAGCTTCAGTAAATTCCATAAATTCGCTATTTGTTACTGGATATTTGTCAATTTCATAGGGAATCAAATACGTTTTGTGTTCTGGAATTTCATTGTCATAACAAAATCCTTCGCCAGAAAATCCAAGTTCATACAAACCTCCAGTTATCTTTATCATCCCTTGTTCTATATCCGGATTATCGGTAATTGATTCAGTTTTTCTCCTGATTTTTGGTTGATAATTGTCGAGGGGATCGTCAAATCTTTGAAAATAATGTTGAAGATCATAGGTCAAAAGCTCCTGGTGCTGCATTTCATGTTGATTTGCTAATTCAATGTCATATGCCGTATTGCGTGTTAACGAGTTATTTCGTTCCATTGTATCTAAAAATTTTAGAAACAGGTCTTCTATCATGGCTCGATATTTCAGCGTATCGGAAATCTTGGGTCTTGGAAATTTTCCTCTTTGCGTCTTAGGGAGAATCTTGCTATATCGTTGATAGTATGAGTTTAGATAATCTGTGTTTATACAATTGCCTTCCACGTCTTGTTCGTATTTTTCAAGGATTTTCTGAAAAAACCAAGTTACATGAGCAATATGCCAGTTTGGAGTGCTACCAAATGGATCAGACTGCATTACGGCGTCTTCTATTGATAACGGTTCAAAGATAAGTGAAGTAATATTCCTAACGCTGAGAAAGTCTGAACGTAATTTCTTTATGTCAGTTGTTGTGACTTGGGCCAATAATACTGATAAGAACTTACATAATTTAATTTTTTTTCACACAGAATGATTAATTCTACCAAAATGAAATTCTAATTGCGTGGTCAAAATTACGTTTTGTCACAGCTAATACCAATGGAACTTGATAATTCTAAGACATGTTAATTTTGCTCTGCCAATAAATTATTACAAACAAAAGCCCGTTGTATTGCCGATTCTCTAGGTGCTCATTTTTTTTAGAAATTTAAAAAGGAAAGAAATGTCACATTTCACCAGATAATTCTTGCTATCTCCTAAAACGTAATATGGTGTCCAAAATCTAGTATAAATGAGAAAATATGCCTTCTTGTTTCGGTGTAAAAGAAAGAGAATTTATCAATGATCTTAGAGAGTGGAATATAAGAAAGATGGAGAAGAAATATTCAGCAAGTTACAGACGTGTTTTGAAATACAGACTATTACAAAAGAGGAGAAATTTGACTAATGATCTTTTAATGATTAATTCAATTCTGGACAAGTTACAGTTATTCTAATACAATTTACTATCTCGAGTTTCCTAATAGAGTCGATGGAGATTAAAAGCTCAATCTCACAAATATTGTAGTTTACTCGTATTCCAAAAAGTGGTAACGTTTTACTGTGACTATTACCTGACTCAATCGTTAAGAATGTTCTAAAAATGTGAAGCCCTTGAAAAACTAGAGGAAAATGATTTGACGCATTTTACAAACAAATATCATCAATAACGACTAGCAAACCAAGAGATATAGTCACTATATTACAACATACTTTTGACTGAAAACTGATGGGTTCATAAGAGTTAGTCGTTGACGACTAATTATGAACCCACCAGGTTAAAACGTTGTTACGGATTGACGTATAATATACTGCTCAACAAATAATAAAACAGTTTAAATGGTGATATGTTGGAACTGAATTCAAAATTACTAGCTTTATAAGTTTTATAATCCTTAGAATTAATCCCATTATATTTTGGTAATCAAAAAATATGAATCGTAAGAGCTATTGAACTTTTATGATCGAATCACAGTTCTGATATCAATTAAATCCCGCAAGATCGAACTTGCTGTTTCCATCCCCCCAGCTCCCTTACCAATAATCGTCTGTTGACCTGAGTGCTGGCAAGTAAACGTGATTGCATTGAGAATTCCATCAACACAAATTGGATCTTTTGTAGAGACTGGCTTTGGTCTAACAACTAGATTTTTACCGTCACAACTTGCAATCAGTTTTATAGCATTTCCGTTTTTTCGTTCTTTCATAACCTGTGTGCGCTCCACACCTCTAATACCCATCCTCTCAACGTTATTCATTGTTGATTTCATGTTCATTACAAGATTTGATGCAATTACCAATTTTGCAACAGCATCATATCCATCAATGTCAAGCGTTGGATCCTTTTCAGCATAACCTTTTTCCGACGCGTTTTTAAGAGCTTCAGAAAAATTTAATCCTTCGTACATCTTGCTCAAGATATAATTTGTAGTTCCATTGAGAATCCCTTCGAATGACAGGATTCTATCTCCTTTCAGACATCTTTTTGCAAACTCAAGGATGGGTGTACCACCGCCTACGGTCCCGCTAAACTTAAAAGCAATTCTATTATACTCTGCCAGCTCCATCAACGAAGGAAACTCTAAAGCAAGGGGTCCCTTATTTACCGTTATTACGTTTTTGCCAGATTTCATGGCTGTGATAATGTGTGATTTCCCCGGCTCACCATCGATAATATTGGTTGGGGTTAGCTCAATAACTGTCTCTGCGTCCATATTTTCAATCACATCAATTATTTCAGATTTATCCACTTTCGGCCCATACTGGACAACTGATCTTTTCTTCTTCTTGACACTAAGCAACATATCCAGGTCTAAGCCCTGGTCGCAGGTTATTATACCCCCATGGTCAGCGCAGGCAACCACTTTGGGCTTTATGCCGTATTCATTATACAAGTCGGTTGAATGAGATAACAATAATTTTACCAAGCTCTGACCAACTACTCCAAATCCTAACAATATCAGCCTCAATTACTTTAGTATCTAAAATATCCCGTTAAATAAGTTTGAATTTGTTAAAAATATACCTAATAATGTTCTCATTTTATGCGTACAGGATTTGAATATATTTTATGCATTAAATCAGTAATGCAGGAAATACATATTTTTTGACATTCACAATTTAATACATTTTCCACAAAAAATGGCATGATCTATGAAAGTGCCATGGTCCTTCTAAATTTGGACGAGATGGAGATAGAGAAAAATGGCTAGGGGACTTGCAGTTTTTGTATTTTGGCTGATTGGTTTTGGTATTGGATTTGCTGGATATCTTTCATTACCTGGAATAGCAGACTGGTTTGCCACTTCAATGCCAAAATTTGTCAATCAGGCAGTCATAGGTGCCCTGATAGCAGGAATGGTTGGATCTGCAGTAAGTACATTTACTGTAGTAACATGGGCTAATAGAACAAGTCAATAGAAAGGCAAATCATTTATCCGTTTTTTTATTTATCCAGTTAATTATTTCTAATAGGTAATTTGTAGATTAAACTTTAATTTCTAGGTTGTAAAGCATGAATATAATTTGAAAACGATTAAAAACATCCAGCGGCTTCTAATTAGGATATGTATAATGGAGAACTAGAAGTACAGGCTAAAAGAAAGACTTTAGCTGTTTTACACGATGAAATTAATCACATTCTAAACGCTGCAAGAGACTTGTCATCCCTTACTGATTCCATTATAAAGGGTATCGATAAAGAGACTGAATTGTCTCTAGATAGGATGAAAAATGCTGGTGAAGAAGTGGAGAATCTTAGGAGAAAAATGACTAGGGAAATATCAGATACTGGAAGTCTAATGGTTTATAGAGAAGATGTCTTGAGAACTGCCTACATAATTGATGATATTGCAGGGTATATCACTGGAATAGCATTTAGACTCTCAAATATCAAAATATCCACGTTGAAGAAAGGGAAATTTGATGAGGATATTAGTGAACTGATAAGTATGGTTGTGGAGGCTATTTTCAAATTAAATGAAATGGCCCGTGCACTTAGTATGAATCCCTCCAGTACTATTGAACTCGCACAAG
>VBPX01000070.1:7684-10371 GCA_005877075.1 Nitrososphaerota archaeon
TTGAATGAAATTCCAAATGTTAAAGATCTTCTTTTGGTAAAGGACGCAGTAGAAGGCATCGAAGGAATGGCGGATAAATGTCAGGCTGCCTCAGATTCACTTACCATACTTGCTCTGAGTATGTAATGGTTGTTTTCTCTGGTACCCTTGTAGAGAGTAGAATTATCATATGGGATATTGAGGATTCAAGATCCATTTTTTCACTTGGGTATTATGGCAAACCTCTTGGAATCTACAAACCAAAAGGAGCTGATTTTGATACTCCGCTCATACTTGATTTAATCGAAGGATGCTACCTCGTTGAATCAAAATTGCTTGTAGTAAACAAAGTCAATGGGGAAAAAATTGTCTTAAGAGAAATGAAGGAAATCTGTAGAAAACAATATGTTGATTTTGACATCAAATATCTCGTGTTCAAGAAACTAAGAGATATCGGGTACGTTGTATCTCCCGGGATTAAATTTGGCTGTGATTTTGCAGTATATGAACATGGTCCGGGTATTGACCATGCTCCTTATTTGGTACAGGTTGTGGATAATCAACAAGACATTACGGCGACTGGAATTGTGTTGGCTGGCAGGTTGGCCACTACCGTAAAGAAGCAATTTATTTTGGCAGTAACATCAATTAAACCACGGAAGGTTTATTTTCTTAGTTTTGATTGGTGGAGGGCATGAATACGGTAAAAATAATCAAGGTATTTTCCCTCCTTCTTTTAGAGTCGCAATGCCGCTACTATGTCATTCTGGGGCCTAAAAACCGTTAGTTAGATAGGATTTACTAGATAATAAAATGGAACTTGATCTGAATACATGTTTAGTAAAGTCAAGAATATTGGGACTCTAGTTTCTTTGGATGATTTGAATCATGCTTATTTCTTTATCTTTTATCTTAATACAACCACGATTGCTTATAAGTCTAGGATTGCTGCCAATATCATTATGGTAATATTCTTCAGATTCCAAACCCAATGAGCCTAAAGGTACTATCTCGACGCTCAAGCCGTTTTGGTTCATTTGCGCTGCAAATAATTCATTCAGGCTTAATGTCTTGATGGTTTCGGGTTCACCTTCTTCTAGATGATTATCATTATGATCTGGATTTGCAGGTATTTCATTCATGTGTGTTGTAACTTTCGCACTGATAAATAAATTGTGTGAAATAAGTGACTATTTTTAGATTAGTCATGACTTTTGTTATTTGTATTTTGCCAATGTGTGGCAAAATCTAGCTATATTTAATAGTGTATATAATATGCCTTCAAGCTATACCTTCGGAGGAGGGAAAGTTGCAATTGAAGAAGGATTTTAATTTTGCTGATAAGGTAGTTGTTGTTACTGGCAGTGGAACTGGAATAGGACAGGCGATAGCAAAAAAATTTGCTGAAAATGGAGCGAGCATAGTTTTACTTGGAAGGAGAAAGGAACCATTAGAAAAAACACAAACTGAGTTGAAAGATATAATCACAAATTTACGTGCTCAAGGAAAAATCAGAATATTTCCTGGCGTCGATGTTTCTGATGAAGAAGCAATAACTGATATGTTCAAAACCGTTTCAAAGGAATTAGGACAAGTTGACATTCTTATTAATAATGCCGGAGTTTCTGGACCAGTAAAGATTTTTACGAATTCAAATTTTGCTGAATTCAAAGAATGTATTTCGATTCATCTAACAGGTACATTTTGGACAACTGTTAAAGCGATAGAGAATATGAAAAAGGGCTCTAAAATAATAACCATATCTACTTTTTTCACAGAAGAAAATAAATTTGAACAACGGCCGTATAGGTTTAGAACCCCTTACACAAGTGCCCAGGGGGCAAAAAACAGGCTGACTGAGGCATTCGCTTGGGAATTGGTTCCTGATGGCATAATGTCGTTGGCTACCAATCCCGGACCAGTCCATTCTGATCGAATCTACAAAACTGTGTATCCAAAGGCGGCTGCAGAATTTTTACGGGTTGGAGGTTTTCCAGGACTGACCTCAATGGAAATAGAAAGAATTTTGCAAAGATTATTGAATGTTTTAGGCGAAGACCAGGTTGTTATAGATAAGGAAATAGACCTGGTTTCAAAAGAGCCGTTTGTTGAAAATATAAAAAATACAGAAAATAAGCTTGAACTTGCCTCAACACTCAAAAACCTTTTATCAAAAACACAGGAGATAGCTGAAAAAATACAACTGAATACAAAGAAGATGATAGTTGATAAAGAATTTCTTTCACAAGACGAAGTGGCAGAGATGGTGATAAATTTAGCATCTGAAAAAATGAGCAAATTATTGAATGGTAAGATAGTGCCAAATGATAGAATATTTTACCCAACCAAACCGATAATTGGTACTCTTATTCAGCAAAAAGATACTAATATTTCTGATAAGGTTATCGTACTAATAATTAATTCCTCTTCTGAAAAAGATCATAAACGCGCAACTATGATTGCAAATTCTCTAGTACAAAAGATAAAGCAATTGGTAGTACTTACAAAAGATAGTAAAGACCTGACTCATTATAAAGACTTTCATTCTCACGCTATAGCCTTGTCCAATGAAGATTCTATGAAAGGTATCTTTAAGGTAGTTCGTGAAAAATTTTCCAAGGTAGATGGGGTGGTTCTGTTGACCGGTGAATATAACTATGGACTGGAATTAAAGTCACTTGGTAGGAAAAAATGGGATCAACTTGTAG
>VBPX01000076.1:0-10602 GCA_005877075.1 Nitrososphaerota archaeon
TTTTTTTCAAATTCTTTCCTAATTGTTTCCCTTCTTCTTTCCACTTATTAGTATTGCAATGGCTTAGTGGAGGTGTACTAATGTCTGGCCTTTTAACACAACTTAGATCTCCACTTACTACCATATGGATTATTATACGTTCTAGAATTTAGTTGAGAGTAAGAATGGAAGCTTATTACTACACAAAGGAGCTTATTAGTGCCAGTTATACGACAGGTAGAAAATGTGACTCTCAAAATCAAGTAATGGGTCCGAAGGGACAAGGATTATTAACAATTCGGCTCCAATCGCAAGGGATTAAACTAAATTACTGAATACATTAACAAGCATTTTGTGGACGGTCACAGCGTGCCGCGACCATTTGGTTTATAAAATTATTCTTATAGTCAATTAGGACCTATACGATTATCATCGCCAATTCGAATAAGATGAATGCTACGTCATTTAAGCTATGTATACCAATGAATCTTGCAGTGGATGCGAGTTATCATTGAGACCCTTTGCCTGTAATCATTGTCAAGAATATATTTCATGGATTTCTTGTAAATACCGTAGAATAGAGGATTGTACTCATACCCATAATTATTGCGGAATTTCATTAAAAAGAAAAATAGAATCTGGTTCGTTAATATCAATTATATATGAGGTGAAATTCAAAAAATGAATGCAGCAGAACTAGAAGGGTTAACTAGGATCAAGGTAAAACCTGTTGAAAGTAAAGAAAGGAAAAAGGCATATAGTATTGAGTATCTAAATCAACCCTTTTACAAGGACTTATGGCATACAATATTATCACAAAAACTTGCTTGTGAACGATTGCTCATAAAGACAAGTGATAAGCATGAAAGAAACGTTATTGAAAAGGAAACTTTAATTTTAAATTTAATTTTAGATTTGCTATAATATTGATGAAAAAAAAATACGGAAAAAAAATGTAATATAGGAATGTCTAATTTGATTACTAACTACAACTTAGTCTACAAAGGATCTGAACTAGGTGAAATTAAGGATCTAATTGATGAATTAAAAAATAAACAATACACATTTACAATCATTCCAGAGGAAATAATTTATATGAATAATGGAATAAAATATTACTATATTGAAGCTGAAAGCAAAGATAGTAAAGTTTTAATAAACTCATACGGTAGTGAAGCCGAGGAATTGTTCAAACAAGTTCATGAGCGTTCATTTTTTGGAAACTAATATTTTACAATGGTTATCGAATATATATTACTATTATTATTGCCTATTTTAGTCGACGACATTACAATACTAAGCAACTAAAATTACATTTTAATACAAAACAATGGTATCAATAAATCCGAGATACTTTGAAGAATAATATGAAGACCTTATTGATACTTCGTCATGCCAAATCGAGTTGGAATTTTGCAGAATTGTCAGATCATGATAGACCTCTAAATAACCGCGGCAAACGGGATGCCCCACGAATTGGTAGAAAGTTATTAAAGGAAGGACTTATCCCACAAATAATAATTAGCTCTTCCGCAATTAGAGCCTACTCTACTGCAGAGAAAGTCGCCAAAGCCTTCGGCTATGAGGGAGAAATTGTAGTTGACTCGTCCTTATATGGGTCAGGATACACAGCATATCTGAATGTATTGGGAATTCAAAATGATCGACTTGACATCATAATGCTAGTTGGACACAATCCCGACTCAGAACAATTATTAGAAATATTAACAGGAAAGATGGTTACAATGCCTACATGTACTGTTGCATGTGTAAAACTATTCCTTAGAAATTGGAAGGAGTTAAACGCTCAAACCAAGGGTGAATTGGTCGGTATATGGAGTCCAAAGGAATTACTTCCTGAATAGTAAAGGATATGTAAATGATAACGGGTTGGCCCAAGTTTTATGAGCGCTTATACAAATATAGCTTTTGACGTCAGAAAATTCTATCTATTTTATCTTTCTGATGCTGAAGTTTAGCTCAATACCTCTCTTTTTAGAATAGCTGTATGTAAATGAATCATTCGGCATTATGGGGAAGCTGGACAACTGGTCTTGACTGCAAAATGGACATTTGTTATTTTTTCCTATTATTTCCCGTAAATAAATTTTATCTAGATAGGTTACAGCCCAGAAACATTGGTCACATAAAAGAAATATCCTTTCAGTACTCTTATGATTTTTAGTCTTATTCATTATCCTTTCTCCCAAATTATTTAATGTTATGTGGATGTTTTATTATTTTTCTAATCCAACCTTTTAAGGTCTTCAAAAACCATTATTGAGTTGGGCATTGCAAAATTGTTGGAATGTAAAACGTATAAATCAGTAAGAGAAACGTGAATAGATCATGAAGATTGGGATACTAGGATCCGGAGATGTAGGACGGAAACTTGCAGATGGTTTTATTGAGCTTGGGAATCAAGTTAAAATAGGATCGCGTGATCCACATCAAGCTAAGCTAACTGAATGGATAGACAAACACGATAAGGACAAAGCATCATCAGGAACATTTGCTGACACGGCAAGTTTTGGTGAACTAATTGTGTTAGCGACTTTGTGGGCGGGAACAGCTGATGCAATACGACTTGCAGATTCTAGAAATTTTGCCGGAAAGATCGTTATTGACGTAACCAATCCACTAGATTTTTCTAAAGGAATGCCACCAAGATTAGCTTTAGGCCATACTGACTCTGCTGGAGAGACCGTTCAACGTATGTTACCTGATTCCAAAATTGTAAAAACTTTTAACATTGTTGGAAATCCTCATATGATACATCCCGAATTCCCTGGTGGCAAGCCTACTATGTTTATATGTGGAAACGATGACAAGGCCAAAAAGATGGTAACCGAGGATATACTTACAAAGTTTGGATGGGAAACTATCGACATTGGCGGGATAGAGGGTTCTAGACTTTTAGAACCACTTGCACTTCTGTGGATAATGCACTACTTCAGAACCGGTAATGGAAATCATGCCTTTAAACTGTTACAAAAATGAGAGACCCAGAAACTATAGTCCCTTGACAGTAATCAGCTGGACAATTCCATCACATCGATCTGTTAGCTATTATTATTTGCAAGTGTTTACCAGTGTTCTTCTAATGGTATTAAAAACAAGCTACCAATAAGAAGAATACCAACAACCATTCCTATTGTACAGATGTTCAATTTTATGTATTTTAATACTTTCATATGACTATATCGTGCAGGCACTATTACTATGATTGTCAGCATTCAAGCTGAGAACTTATACTAGATTTTGATTCCTATACATTACTTTTGAAGACTATAAATTTTTATGTTGTTAAGAAACCAATTTATCAATTAAATTCTTTCGTTATGATCCGTCAAGAGTCATATTGTTAACAGTACGAATCCAGATGCCTTATTTTTATGTCTAAAAAGTAGTTACTTCTACAATACATGCGCAACTAATCAAAGGTTAAAGATTCCTTTAAAATGTCTTTCAATGCATCTCGGTCTTCAGCTGTTAAATAGTCTTTTTTATTTGTCTTGATCTGTCTTAACAACCGTTCAGCTTTGTCAGAGCCCATAATTTCCTTCAACTTTTGTATTGAGGAGATACCTTCCCAAGAATCGAAAAGTTTAATCACGTTATCTTTAGTATCAGGGCTGAGATCTTTGAATGCATTTTCTATAATCTTCTTGTAACCGCTGCCAATGTCATTCGACCTAAATACAGCACCCATGATATTATAATATGTAATTTGTGGATATTAAACCTATTTGGAAAACTGTCTAGTAATACCTTTGAGCTCGTTGGGAGTCGTTGGGAGTCATATTGTTAATAACTCGAATCCGGAGGATGTAGTACAAATTTGCCCAGAATCTTTATAAAACATTTTCTATTGCTAAATCTTTAGGTTTTACAGAAGTCCATTTTCACGAAAGCGGAATTTTCACACGAGTCTAATTAAGAAATTACTAGAGGTATTATGATTTGGTTAGTAGTATATTACTACTAGACTTAAATAAAATGCAATGATATTTTATTTATGCCTAACAGTGAATCTTATGTTGAAGTTGCCAAGATTGATGAAATACCCCCGGGAAAGATGAAACATGTAGAACTTGATGGCAAAGATATTGTAGTTTGTAATCTTAATAGTAAATTCTATGCGATGGATGATAGATGTGGACATATGAATGCACTACTTTCAATGGGAAATATATCAAATGACGGTGTTGTAACATGCCCTTTCCACGGCGCAAGATTTGATGTTACTACAGGTAAGAAAGTAAAGGAACCTGTTCTAACACCTTCTCAACAGATGGAACCTCTACCTAAAACATGGCAAAATTATATGGAACATGTAGGACAACTTATGTCTCATATTAAGACATATGATCAAAAGACTTATGAGGTCCAAGTTGAGGGTAACAGAATAAAAATCAGAGCATGAAAAAAGTCAGGAGATTGTCTTTGATACTAGTTAGAAGTATTAGTATGGCAGACCACTAATAATACAAATTATAATTATTATACTCTATTAAATAGTCATAGTTTCAAGTCCTAATCTCAGCCCTTTATGGCATTTGATTAAGATGTTCATAGAAGAGAGATACATAATAAAAACACCATTATACGTCTTGCCCAAAAAGAAATTGGTGGTTCGTATCTGCTTGGTTCCATATGGTAAGTGGGTTCATTCTAACTAATTGAATCTACCATATTTCAGTAACTAGAGAGGTGTTCAAGAAAAGTAATTTCACATTTTATTTTCTGGAATTCTAGTAACGCTATATATTTTCCTAACGGTGGGAATTGAACCCAAGTTGAGTGGAATCGGTCAGGATTCTGTGGGATTCGAGCTGTTAACAGCACGGATCCTGGAAGAAGGAAATTATTAATTTAGTGTTCAGTGCATCGAAATATTATTTTAAAGATTCAATATCAAATGGTTGTTGTAAAGAATTCAACATGTATAGCATCTTTTTAATATATTTCTCCTTTGAGGGAACTATGATCAACTGTCTTTGATAAAATTCAATCAAATGTTCAATCAGGCAATTAGATTCTTGTTCGTTATCTCCTGATGATAAATTAGTAAGGATCATCGCATACCAGTACTGTACTAATGCATCCTCTCCGTAGTTTGATTCCAGATCTATTATATACGAAAAATTAGAATGACATTTTCTACACAAGCCATCATGTACATCTACGTATTTTTCTTCAACTATGTGACCGCACTTTGCTCTTATCACAGTATTTGATATGTAATATTGTAAAGAGGATATATTAACGCTCTGGTAATTTAACCTGCTGACACATTGAAGAAAATATTGTAATAGTGGTTAAATATAAGATTTAATACGTAATGAATAAAAGTGATTGCTGCATTATCCAACTTTTTATCACATAGATGAACGCCAAGCACTTCCAGCATTCCACAAAATATAAATCAAGGAACTAGAGAAAGAGAAATTTATGAAACCAATAAGTAATTTTACTATTACTTTTGAAAAAGCAGGAACATATGATTATCTATGTGTTGTACATCCGTGGATGCGTGGAGTTGTTACTGTCAAGTACAAGAATTCTGTTTTAAATCATATACTATAAATAAGAATCTGGGCTGGAAGACTTTTCCATTTTCGATTTGATATGATGGAGAATGAGCGTCGAAGAAAATATGAAATTGATGAAGCCGTTAGATGATGTGAATCCTTTTGCAAGAACGATACTAATGACCGCATTTGAAATTAAAATGATTTATTTCAAGAATATGCCAAACAGGAAATTATAAACGGATTCCTTCAGAAACCTATATGATTAGCTGATCTGTATGCAGAAGTAAATAACCAGTCAAATAAATATGAGTTACATAAACAGAAGTCATTGATAAAAATAAAATGAGTGCCTGCATTTAACAATTAAGAAAAATTGTATTGGTTAGACTTCAATTGTTGCTTTAGCAAACCTGTCTGCTACTTCAATAACCTTTACCCGGATCTTGTTCCCAACATTTGCATTTTCTACAAATACTATAAATCCTTGAACCCTAGCGATACCATCGCCTTTTCTACTAATTTCCGTAATGTCTACTTCATATATCTTACCTACCTCAACGGGTTTTGTGGTTGGGCTACCTCTGTTGAAACTCTTACTAGCATCGCCACCATAACTCCTTCCCTTACCACGGCCATATCTGCTGTCTCTACTGTAACTCATTTGTGATATCGGATGGTGATTGTCCTAATATATAGATAGAACGCGCATATCATTTTTGAGATTTCAAATTATATTAGAAAAATATCAATCAACTGTGTAAGCGGATAAAAACATTAGATCAGCCAATTGTATTGCGTTTATCCCATTTCAACCTTTTACAGAGTTGGCACTAGGGATTCTTGGTAAGATAGTTTTTGCAGTAAACATCTGAGCAGAAGAATAAAAGTCCAATAGTCGTGCTTAGGTATCGAACTCGGGTTAGTTCATCAAAATCTTTCGAACAAGAATTGCAAGGTCTGTACATATTGATAAAACATAACATACGTCCGTATAAAGCAATTTGTTGATGCTCCATCTTATTCTTACCATCTAGAATCCCGTAGAGGAACTAATTTTACATTGGATTGGGGGATGGGATTGATCTATTGTGAATCAAATGTGACACAATTAATTTGACCCAAAAGGTTTGATGAAGATTTTATGATTGCAATCATGACTATGATTAATGCAGATATATTTTAAAATTAACCGGCTGATAGTTTATGATTTATGGACTTCGACTGACAAAGATTATTGTAATTTATTTTATTTTTTGAACTGTTCTGCTAATTTTTCTATTTTGGTCAGAACGTCAGGTGATGGTTTCTCAATGATTTCCCTTAACATCCAATATTTACCATTATGATAAACTAGTGGTTTTACGTTCTCATCTGCAGATATTTCAACCACTTCTCCAACAAACATGATGTGGTCTCCAATTTCTTCATATCTTTGAAGTTTACATTCGGCATTCATTGCACAGCCACTTACCATGGGTGCCTTTATTTTGCTACCATTGTAAAACTTGACATCCATTCCTTTCAAGACAGCCACTTTATCTACATCTCGACCTGAATAACGACCACATATACTGCACACTACGTTTTGTTCTTCACCTGCCAAATTGATTCCAAATTCCTTTGACTCAATAATATTGTGTGCAGTTGCATCATGCCCTCGAACGTTAACAGCAATGAGACTCGGAGAATAAGAAATATGGTGAGTCCACTCTGCTGCCATCACATCCGGACCAAAAGGACCATCGCTTGTTATCAATCCTACATTCGTAATAAATTGTCTTGTACGTCTGTCATTCCATTGTATATTCATGCATAGTTTGCGCTGAAATAGTATTTATCAATAAGGTAAATTTATGGACCTATACCGGTACGGATAGATGGGACTAATAATACAAGAATTACGACTAATAAACTCAAAAACTTAACCGTCTGATTCGCAAATATAAGTTCATTGTACAATTACTCTATATCGTGGTGTATGAAATCTGTTACTAATATTAGTATGATTTAACTTTTGTCATCTGCCGGAGAATGGCTATGTATATTTTTTAATATTTCATGCACCTTATTTCTGAATAGGGTTAATCCGATCCTTGTAGCGTATGGCTGACCTCTTGCAAATGATTCAGCCAAATTTCTGACAAACTCTATTTCTACTTTTGGTGGCATGGGTGGCTCAAATGGATCTACATACGCTTCCACTATTGTTGGCTTTCGTTCTTTCATAGCTTCATGTATTTTAGATTTTACCTCGGATGGCTCATTGATGGAATATCCTTTGCCACCACAAACTTCAGCAAACTTTGCAAAATCGATTGGAGAAAATTCAACTCCAAATTCTGGGTTTCCAAGGAATCCCATTTGTTCCCATCTAATCATACCCAAGATGTTATTCTTGATAACAATTATTTTGATTGGAAGATTATATTGTACAGCAGTCGCAAATTCACCCATCAGCATTGTCAATCCACCATCACCAACAAACGCAACAGATTGTCTTTCTGGAAATGCGATCTGAGCTGCTATCGCATATGGCAAACCACAGGCCATACTAGCTAATGTACCTGATACAGAAAATTTCATTCCTTTTCTAATATTTATGTAACGGGCTGCCCAAGATGTATTTGTACCGGAATCTGTAGAAATTATTGCATTATCTTCCAGTTCATCAGAGACCGCTTTTGCAATGACTTGTGGCTTGATCGGCTTATCAGTTCTAGTACTTTGTTCTTTCAATAAACTATTCCAGCTTTTCATTGCTTGTTGTTTTGAATTTAAAAATTGTAGATTATCCTTTTGATTCAATAGTGGAAGAAGTGCAGACAGTATGAGCTTTGAATCACCAACTAGACCAATTTCAACAGGATAACGAAGTCCAATCTTTTCGGCTTTTATATCAATTTGAATTCCTTTTGCTTGACCAGGTTTTGGAAGATAATCGATATAAGGAAAAGATGTTCCAACCATAAGTAATGTATCTGCTTCACTCATAGCATCACTGGACGGTTCTGTGCCAAGTAAACCCAGACCGCCGATACTATATGGATTATCGTCAGGAATTACTGCTTTACCCAAGAGTGCTTTAACAACTGGAGCACCCAATTTTTCTGCAAGTGCAATTATCTCTTCTCCAGAATCCAGTGCTCCTTGTCCTACAAGTAGAACAATCCGACTACCTTCATTAAGAATTTTGGCTGCCTTTACTAGTAAAGACTGACTTGGAATTGTTTCGGCAGCATAAACGCTAGAGGTATGGTAGGCAACATTATGTCTAGTATAGTTACCGTTCAATTTCTTTTCTTGAATATCTATCGGAATTGTTATGTGGCTGACTCCTCTTTGTGAAAGAGCGGTTCTGCACGCAATATTCACTACCATCTCGGCTTGTTCTGGAACAGTTATCATGCTATTATAGTCTGAGACATCGGAGAAAAGATTTAATAGGTTTACATCCTGTTGGTAACTTGAATTCATCAAATCAGAGTATGTGCTTCCAGTAATGGCAATAACAGGAGTGTTATCTGCTTTTGCATCATAAAGTCCATTTAAAAGGTGTATTGCACCTGGCCCTGAAGTTGCAAGACACGCTCCAAGTTTTCCAGTATATTTTGCGTACGCACACGCCATAAAAGCTGCCGATTCTTCATGTCTCACAAGAATGAATTTGATTCTATCCTGTCTACGTCTTAATGCTTCCATAAATCCATTTATTCCATCACCAGGTAACCCGAAAATGACTTCAACTTTCCAGCCCAGTAATGCTTCAGCTACAATATCAGCAGTACGCATGCTTTCATACTCGCTCATTACATATACTGTAAAGTGTGACATGATATGTGTGTAGCTTTTGCTACTAATGATAATGAATGAGTGACTGGTACTCTATATGCTGATTCAATTAGCTCATCACGATAAATGGTAAAATAAGAAGAAATTGAGCGCGTTAGGGCTGTTCTAATGATAATAACAAAGAGAGATTACTTTTAGCAATTGAATATCTGAATTTTATATTTATAAATAAATGAATTTTTCATATTTAATTTCTTCTTAGGTATTAAACGAGTACTACATTTAAGGAGCTAAGATTATCTATGTTGAACTCACAAACAAAGAGCTGATTGTTTTTTTTACCAATAATTACTTTTTAATAAAATTGCACAAGGAGTATCAAACTCGAAAGGTTATGAACTCCCTCTCCTCTTGTATAGTATAAGTATATTATTGTAATTTGATTATCTCATCCCATGTTCCAGTTGCTGAAAGCATATAGTATTTACTATGATTCGCAGATTCTAAATGTATAATATCCCCGGTTGTAATTTGAATTTGAAATAATCTGGTTAAGAATTGCAGGAAACTAGGTCCTGGGACTATGCTTTTGGCTTCCTTTTGAAGTGGTTTATTGTAGTACTTTTGTAGAGTATCAATTAATCCCAAACTACTAAGTTCTTAGGTCGGACAAGTCTATAAACTCCGGATTCCTTTTGTAGACGTGAAGTATCGCCATTATAAAATACCTTCGTTCCTTGTATGATATGATGTACAATATATCATTTCCCTGTTTGCATATGCCAGTCTATAGTTGGAATTACGAAACGTAGTTAACGCAATAGCGATAATAGCAATTTCTAAAGAATGCGATATAATTATGCTATGCTACTTCAAACTTTCGTAATCTGGTGATGGATACCTGAAATAACCAAGCATTGCATTGATATTAAAAATGCGCAAAGTACCTAAGCATTGCCGTGGGGTGGTTATCGGTGCAGTAAAGTTTGTGGATCTATAACACGCAGAATCTTGAAGATAGATAACGATTAATTTCTGTAAAGCTCATATAAGTAGTGCATAAATCAGTAAAGTGTATTCAACAAGAACATGATTCCTGTGAAGGAGATATAATTGAAATTATTAATAGTTCAAGAACAACAAGAATTTGTGAATGTCAATGTCATGACAATATGTATAAACTAGTTAGTAGGATGCAGGCTGCAAATAATCAGTAATAATAATGAACCCACGATATCAACGTAATATACCAATGTATAACCTTATTGACAGTATTAAACAGATTTTTTCAATTCCG
>VBPX01000076.1:10647-12313 GCA_005877075.1 Nitrososphaerota archaeon
TAGCTTTGTGCTAATTGCATATGCGATTCAGTCAATTCATCTTCCACTAAAGAAGGTAACAGAGCTTGATCTTCAATCCTCTTTAATACTGCCAGCAAATATTTTGATATTCCATGTATATCTAGATGACGAATTTTAAATTAAATGAAATCAGAAAAGTCCTATAATTGCCGTATTTTCAAATAAAAAGTCGGGGGGAAGACCTTTTTCAAAATAATTTTTGGAAATATTCGGAAGCGGCGATAATATCTGATTTGTGACGCCGTAAGCTAATCCTATCGGAGCTATTCCATACAAGGGACCTTTAGCCAACTCATATAGTTTTGATGGCATCCCATCCTTATCTACAGTAGTCATTGTTGCAATAACTTGCTGTGCCATACCTATTACTTCTCCGCTGCTCGGATCTATAATAGGCGAACCGCTGGAACCTCCCATGGCAACGATATCCGTTTGTATTCCCCATGGGTTGTTACTGTCATCATCCGGCATTAATCCCGCAATACGTCCAAATTGAATTATGGGGCGCAAATGGATTCCCATTCCGTCTTCACGATTATTTCTATACAGAACCAACGATACTCTTCCACTCGGATAACCACATATTACAATCTCATCGTAAAGTTTCAATTGGGCAGGTTCCTTGATATGTAAGAAATTATCTGAATGACGATCTAGCTTTCCTATCCCTATATCTAGGTCTATTGATCCTGCAAATCCCGTAACTTCCTTAACAGGGGGCAGTCTGATCGCCTTTATTATGTGATACGTGTTAAGTTCTAACTGATCTCCTTTTGTGGTAATGTTAAATGCGGAATATATTCCTTCCACACTCTTATTCTTTTCCTTATACTGAGCATTATACTTAATACATTGACTAAAAATATGTGCCGAGCTGACTATGTATTCTCCGCCTATGAAAAAACCTGTCCCAAAACTACTTATGACATCTTTTGTATCCTTGTTGGCAAGACCTATCGCCACTGTTGCATCCTTAACTGCATTGAACTTATCAGCTTCGATCATCAAACAGCATACTGTTACACAATTTAATAACCTTATAGTCCAGACTTTATCTTTTGAGCATGATTTCCAAGATTTTTTCACATTAAATACTAATCTGGCAAAATAATTAAATACTTTCTTCCTGATATTTTCTGCAATGAGTATTTGGGGGAATTGAACCATCTGATTGGTTTACTAGGTTCATGCGTTAGGAATTAAAAGAAATTAATAAAGGTTATGAAGGCAAATTGCATTGCCTCTTATACTTCTTATACTTAGAACTTACATTATGTTATTGTGTAAGATAGTGTTCTACTTTATTACTTGTTCAGGGCTACGAAGACAGGAACGATAATTAGTATGGATATTTTGCCATATTTCTTAGAATATCTTTTTCCTTGAGCTAAATACATGCATACGTCTTACAATTAAATTTATGGCTAAATAAGAGAAACATGAGGCTATAATAGATGCTATTGCTGCAGCTTGTACTGGCTGATATTCTATTCTCAACAATTCAAGTAGAATGAAGAACCTTGATACATTATTGATAATATCAAATATAGAATCAGCAAATACCATCTTTGTTACTATTTGTTTTAGAATATCGAAGTTTAATTTGCCAGTAAGTTTTTTTGTATATTTCTTCTTATTATCATGA
>VBPX01000077.1 GCA_005877075.1 Nitrososphaerota archaeon
TGGATGTCAGTCTTGCTTTAAATAGCCCATTTTTAATTAATTCCTCTTGCCAGACAAGTGTCACAATACTTTTCCACAAGCGTGGCATCAACCATATTATAACTTGCTATTTGAGTTGCTATATCACCACACACAGAACAATAACCGCCTGCCTTCTCAACCATAAATCTTTTTTTTATATTCCGAGATGTTCTAGGGTTTAAAACGAGGTCTCGAAAATCTTTGAGTAGCTC
>VBPX01000078.1:0-6603 GCA_005877075.1 Nitrososphaerota archaeon
CATTAGTATATATCACTTATTATATAATCGTTACTTATTATTAGATACAAACTCCTATCTCTCTTGCTAGTTTCACAAGTTTTTTACCGTCTTCAGTCAATTTGTTGAATATTTTATTTTTAACGCTCTTTCGATCTACGAGTCCACGCTTTTCCGCCTTAAGGAGCATTTTATGCCCGTATCCATATGCACCCAACTTAGTTAACAGTTCTCTAGTGGGATATGCTTTTCCAGCACCAATTGTCTTTAACAACTTGACTAGTCCCTTTTCCTCCACAAGTATTTTTAACAATCTTGCTTCTTTCATCGTCCATTAGTATATATCACTTATTATATAATCGTTACTTATTATTAGATACAAATTTCAATATTTTTAATACCAAAACATCCTGATACAATATCAAAAATATAAAAGTTAATAATGCGTCACCGTTCTATCAGTTACCTATGTTTAATAATTTATTTATATCGGAGAAATTCTAACTAAATGTTAATTTTCATTTGATTTTGAAAATCCCAATGAGTAACATACCTAATTTTCCACGACAAAACGAGAGATTACTAAAATTTTTGATGTTTTAAGGATCAGATTAAAGTTTATAAAAAGATAAAGTCTATATATTTGATCCTAAAATGAGGAGCTTAAAGAATTAATATGCCTAATGACAACAAAATTGTTAGCATAGTAGATGACGAACTAAAAACTGCTCAGTTATTCCATAATGCCTTATGTACAATTAAAGGAATCAATGTATTCGAATTTATAGACCCTGTTAAAGCATTAGAACACCTCAAAATAAATAAGAAAGATTACGTAGTTATGATTTCTGATTTGAGAATGCCTGTAATTAATGGAGTACAGTTATTGAAAACTGTAAAGGATTTGAATCCTTTAGCAAGAACGATTTTAATGACAGCATATGATATTGAGGATAATTTGATTCAAGAGTATACGAAAAAGGAGATAATAAACAGTTTTCTAAAAAAGCCTATAGAACTGAATCAATTACTTTCAGAAGTCAATAAACAAATTTGCGTTATTGAAAATATTAATAAAAATAAGTAGAAGTATTGTTAAGACGTGTTTTTAATACTCTTTTTTCAATTACCGAATAATATGAGCTAGTTTCAATATAAATTGAGTAACAGGAAGGGACTGATCTGATTTTTCAGATGGGTCTAATTTAGAACTTCTAGTTTCTCTTATGTAGAGCTTTCTCCCTATTGGTATCATATTTGATGCTAAATATAGTAGTTTTATTATGAAATATATTTAAGACTTAAGACAGGAGCATTAAGCCGCTTACATATCCAAAAAAATCCTAATGGTATCAATTGAAATTAAAGATTTTTGAGCTCGTTGAGATTAATCTATTTTTTAGTGTCGACCTAAAAGGAATACTCAACTCAGAGAATTGAACCATCCTTTCTACCTACCCACTATCTGCTCGGCTCTCACGAGCGTTCAAAGATGCGATAGAAGCTGCATCAATAAGCTTGTTAGCCATCTCGATTGAGGTTGCGTTATTGTGAAGTGGTGAGCCTGATGACTGTTTGGAGGCGATGCTTGTAAAATTTTTGGGTATGTTAGTTAAGGTTTCGTGAGCATTCTGTGAAGCGGCTACAGCTGTATCAATAAGCTTGTTAGCCATCTCGATTGAGGTTGCGTTATTGTGAAGTGGTGAGCCTGATGACTGTTTGGAGGCGATGCTTGTAAAATTTTTGGGAGTGCCAATTAAAACCTCTGCGGCGGTAGAATTTGGAATTGCTTTTACCATAGTTGTTTCCGTGGCTTTAATTGTTGCATTTGGAATTGCTTTTACCATAGTTGTTTCCGTGGCTTTAATTGTTGCATTTGGAATTGCTTTTACCATAGTTATTTTTGGTGTTGTAAATTCTTTTATGTATAGGTCTTTGTTCGTTTCGTTGAATCTAAGATCTTTCATAGTCAACACTCGAAAATTATTATCATGCAGATATTTCATCTCTTTCTCAAACAAATGTAGATCTGTGTTGTAATCTACAACATTGCTGTCGCCTGCTCTATGATATATTACTATAGGTATTGCATTGATTATTCCATCTTTATTATATTTGGTTTGACTGTTTACTATTTTGATAAACGTATTCAGCAATTGAGAATCGCTGTACGAATATGCCTGTCTGCTTGCATCGTGACTCCAACCTCTAATTGAATACCTATTAGCAAACGTAGGATCTCCTTTTTTAGTAAAAGTTGTACAGTCCTTTTGATTCGATTGATCTTTCCAACCATCACAATTTAGAAAAGTAATGGGACTGCTAGCAGTCCTGGCAAAGTCATAATATTTTGCTACTATATTAATGACATTTTTATCACTCGAACCCTCGTTAAATGGGTAAGCAAAAGTTGTGACATTTATTCCATGATCTTCGAGACATTTTTTCGATTGAGCTACCTCAAATGACACACCTTTATTTGATAATTTCTCAAGATGGGCATGACTCATGCTATGAGATGCGATATCATGTCCTTCTTTATACAATTGCTTCACTTCCTTCCAATTCATATATCCTTTCTTATTGTCCAGATAATCGCATACAACATTGAAAGTGGCCTTAAATCCATACTTGTCAAGAATTGGTTTTGCCTGGGTAAACTGTGTTTTGCGACCATCATCAAAATTTAAAATTACTACCTTATCATGCCTTTGAATTTGGGACAAAGATTGTGCGTGCAATTCATGTTCAGATTCAAATCGTTGAATGCCAAGAAATAACAGAGAGCCAACCAAAATCGATAGGACGGCGAGGCTTACCGGAATATAATTTTCTTTTTGATTTAATCTCAATAATCAGACTTTCAAAGACCTTAATGGATAATATATACATATGTCCATGTTATTCTCTTCATTAGCATTTTAGTCGCTTCTAGGGTAACGATTGTTACAATACTAAGCTTAAAGGTCAAGTATTGTCGTCGCAGAATATAAATTAAGTTGACAGTTAGCTTGGCGACAAATTATTAAGATTGCCAATGATAGATGAAATATAATGAGTCAAGTTTGCAACGATTCCGACCAGCTTTTACACCATTTGAGGATTTTATTTATAGTTTCATTTAGCATATTTTGACACATTATTTCCACTAATTGTGGATTATCCTTTGTCAACTTTTTAAAAAATCGCTAGCAGACTGCTTTATTCATAACCTGGTTGGCTCCTACGGTTACGTTTCCATTAGTGCAAGTTCCATTTTCACTAAGCATAGCATTGGCAAATAGGGCATATGTATTGAGAGGTGCTCTGCTTCCTGACAAATGGCAAATACTACGCTAACACACCGTACATTAAGAGCACAGAGAGTCTGCCCAACCCTTATGGACAAAGAATAGGGTATTACTACACTATTTGTGATATATACTATAATTTGAAATCTCGAGTATACAGAAAGATGGGAAATGAAGAGGAATAATGCTAATCCTGCACTTTTAACCAGAACAGAAATTCAGTGGTTAAAAGGTAGATCAAATTATCTGATGGATATCAGCGTAAGATCAAAAGTGATATAAGCCTTACATGTTAGAAAAATATTGCAGTAAATGAACCTGTATTGTTTGTAAGGAATTGCCTCAGTACGAGAAATACAAGCAGCAATTGATAAAGGGTTAGCAGTAAATATTTTATACGATTCTAGTCATTAGGAAGGATATTTTTTCTGGATTTCATAAGAATGTAATTGTGTATCAACCTCCTTAAGAAGATCGTGTATGCTTATTGGTTTCTGAATAAAGACATCTATAATTTTCTTCTTAGTGTATTCACGAAATATCCTATCATCTATTGCGAATGCGGTCATCAATATTGTCCTTACAAATTGGTTCAATTTTTTTATCTTGTTCAAGAATTCCATTCCGTTTAGTCCAGACATTTTAAAATCGGATATTACGAGCACATAGGCATAATCATTGACTTGAAAATGTTCCAATGCTAAAATAGGATCTGTAAAAGTAAATACTGTGATTCGCGCTAAACTCTGTAGAGCCTACTTGAAGAGGATAGTGATATCTAGATCGTCATCTACGATAGCAACCATTCTATTTGTAGACGTTGGAGGTCTAGACCTCTAATCTTTTAAAATTTGGTTCCAACGGATCTTATGAATCGAGTCTAAACTAGTTAAGGTTTTTTGAATTTACACCGGTGGGGTAAATAACATTTGAACCATTAAGAAACCCACCGGCGGACGAAAAGTCTTTATGTAAATGTCAGTTGGTCAATATACTATAAAACTGGTGGAGAAATGAAAGCACACAGACATACCCTACGAGTTTCATGGCATGATGGTTAAAAGACTGTGAGACCTATAGTAGTAGAGTATAATAACTTGGCTTAACTAAGTTCCATGTTACCAATAAATATATCAAATCAGCTTTAACTTCCTAATAAATATTAAAAAACTACACTGTACATGACAAACAATAAGACATTCGCACTAGTCTTAGCACTAGCAATCTGCACAATGATGAGTGGTCTAATAGCGATGCAAATGACAGCTGTATTTGCTCAGGGCAATGCTACACAAACTGGCAACCAAACTGGCAACCAAACTGGAAACCAGTCATCGGCAGCTAATACATCAACCCCTCCCGCAACATCTGGGCAACAAGCAGGCACACCAGGATATTAAATTGACTGCGGATTAATAACAGTCCAAATTTTTTTTTTGTTAATTCCAAAGCTAATGGTTCATTGTTAAATCTAAAATACAAAGCAGAATCTAAATATGACAGATTTCGCCAATCTGAAGATGATATTTCTGATATATCAAAGAGGATAGGAATATCCGAACTTATAACTATATTCCTAATCATAGATGCAGGACTAGGCGGTGTCAGAAATTGCACGGAATAAATTGTTAGGATATCCAGCATTCATAATTGGTGGAGTAGGAGTAATAGTACTATTTATGATAACCTTTGTACCATCTACGCTCACATAAGCACACTATACGACATTCCATTAATTTTGCTACTCTCAATTATCTAATCATTATACCTGGAAATATATTCTTCCCAATTTTTTTCTTAAGTAAATCAATATCTCTAAGTAGATCCATATAAAATGATATCATAAGTATGTTGTATACAAGACTCAGACAAAGATGGAAATTCATCCTCTTGATTGGTGGATTGTGGCTCCTGTTCTTGTTTCCTATTCCTTTTTTACCCTTTTTGGGATACCGCCTAGACATAAATTCTCTAACCGCGTTGTACGTAGTAACTGCCATAGTATCAATACCATTTACATTGCTAGCTATATTTATGAATCACAAAAAATGAATGCAAATTAAAAATCAATAATGAAGGCAAGATTGTAAAGATTGGGTGTAATAAAAGACATTGTAGTTAACATGTTGGATCCAGGAGCTGGAACTCCCTCTATTTATTAAATCACATTTTATATCCGATACTTCTAATTTTAATAATACTACGACTAATTGTAACATGAACTATCCAATCAATTCTTCAAACATTGAAAACAGTATTCAAAATATGGTGGCTTGAACTTCGGAATCTGTATCATGTAAGCGTTAATGGGTATTTTTTTACTATCATTGAAAACTTAATTTAACGAGTCAATTGTCATGTCGTCTTAATATTCGTCCTTTTTCTTAAGACCTTTGCTATATTTAGTAATGTTGAAGCAGAAACAGGAGTTGGCAAAGACGTATTCAAAGCTATTGTAACATTGTTTGGAATGTCGAATTCTACAAAGGATATTGTCACGCTAGTGAACGTTGGTGATGAAATGAAGGTAAAAGTGTACAATGCTGAAGATCCTGAAACGGGCGGATAAGATAGGGTAAGTTATACAATGACATTTCCAAATTTGGCTGTAGAGGAAGTCCAGAAAACAATCTGACAATTGGTGAGAGAATCCTTTAACAAGTTCTTAGTTTGAGTAATTTGATGTTCGTATTAAAATCTTGACCACGCGATGAGAAATGTCATTATCAGGTTCGTTTAACAGAATGGCGGGAGCGGAAGACCCTGCAAATTAAGGCCCTTGGAAATGGCTCTGGAAGGGATTTTTAATTTCCGATGACTCATCTGATTTGACTATCTCAAAAGAATTCTTGGCCGACGTAGACTGGTATCCTCCACTTGACACCTGAAGGTCTATGACAAGTGGTCCCACGTCACCTTTTTTGCCGACGGTCCAAGAATAAACAAATTTCCCCTGGTAATCGGTAATTCCTTTAAATTGTTTCTTAAAATTATCTCCTGGATAAATCAAATTTCCATCAATTTGCGCATTAGCAATTGACCTATGATTTGAATCGGTAACCGTTATCGTAGTATTTTGGGTATCTCCTCTTGCCACAGGATCTTTTTGCGGCGAAATTGTAACAAGCAGCTGATTATTGTTAGTTTCTACTTTTTTATTATCAGATAAACTCGTCTCAGATGCATTGGATTGTTGACTAGACTCTACTGGAGATAACGTCTCAGATGCATTGGATTGTTGACTAGACTCTACTGGAGATAACGTCTCAGATGCATTGGATTGTTGACTAGACTCTACTGGAGATAACGTCTCAGATGCATTGGATTGTTGACT
>VBPX01000078.1:6694-11088 GCA_005877075.1 Nitrososphaerota archaeon
ACTGGAGATAACGTCTCAGATGCATTGGATTGTTGACTAGACTCTACTGGAGATAACGTCTCAGATGCATTGGATTGTTGACTAGACTCTACTGGAGATAACGTCTCAGATGCATTGTTACTGGGAACACCGTTCACAACTACGCTATTCCATCGTGCAGGTGCTGTTTTACAAAGTAATTTTGCCGTTATCTTATTGCTACCCTCATTCAGATGTGCATATTCTTTATGTAATACAAACTTCCACTGAGAAAAATCATTTGCTCCTCCCTTACCGCTTGCAACTGCGCTTTGGTAAGGTCGTACATCGTTAACTATAACGTAAACCGAACAATCTTTGGCAATAGTATCTGATGATTCACCTGATATTACCGGCTCTTTTTCTAAATCTACGTTTTGGTTCGGCAAAAGGCTAAGTATCTTAATCGATTCTATTTGCGTTTGCGGTGGTACTACTCCTCCTGAACTCTGGCTAGAAACCTGTTGATTTGAAGGACAAATCAAAACAATAAGCAAGACAGTAATTATCAATAGAAAGGCTATTTTCGACTTACCCAACATCACAATGTATTCATTTTGCAGATATATATTCCAAAGCTAGATCCTTTGTAGAGGGACATTTGAGTCATAAAGGATTAAGTAATATGGACGATAAATTGGGATTGTGTACGAGTCCTTATAGAATTAAGACCACCAGGCCCGGAGCGATGAGAGACAATTTCTGGAATAAAGTTGAATTTATAATATAGTAACGGAATTAGTAAGCTTCAGGGTTTACTCCGAATAAAAATGGAAGTTTGAGTATATCAAATAAAGTAATTCATTCATTTCACATGGCGGTGCTCAAAAAAATCTGATTTGTGGTAAGGCTCGGAAGGGACTAGTCTGATTTTTCATGTGGTTCCAGGCAAATTATAGAAGCTAGACAGATCAACAAATGTCGCCTTTGCAATATTGAATGCCAGACCTTCCTCATATGGCCCTTTTGATATAACTTTCAGAATACCTTGCTGTACTGATTTTAATCTTTTCTTGTCCAACATGATGTCTTGGGGAATTTCAATCTTTATTTCCACTCTTAGTAATACTTCTTTAGTTTTAACCAATAATCACATATTGAAATCGATATTTAAAAACGTAATTCTATTCTCGGCAAACCTAAAGAACTGAAATAAGATTTATTGAAGATATTGCCTTACAAGAACAATAGAAAAGTCACACTGATATAATTTTTATATTCCAACATAAACGCAGCTTTAAATCTATGAATAGAAAATATGAATGTACTTTTATTAGAGAATTGAATAGGAAGGGATTGAATTTGTTTACAATGTGAATCCCATGTTACCATTAATTGTTTTACAAGTAACTCACCACTTGAATTCAGGTAATATTGTTGGCTTTCACTCTAGCTAAATAGATATGAAAATATTTTGAAGGGATTAAGTGTAAAATTGATTATATAAATTTATATAATATCTGTTAATCTAATATATCTTTATGTCATATAAGTTTACATAATCCTTATATTTGACTATATGCATTAATACAACATGAACGTAAGTTTAGCGGGTATTCATCATCCTACTCTTCCTACAATTAGGATGGTTGAAGAAATAATGAAGAAGACGCAATATTTTAGATCAAAAAATCAATTATCTAGACAACTTCCTAAACAAGTAATGTATCCAACATTAACTAGAATACTAGATTATTTGGAAGAATCAAATAAGATTGTTTATAATAATGATGGTTCAATAGTTTGGATTTTTGCAGATTCTCATAAAATAAAGGAAGCATTGAAGAAATCAAAACCGTTTACAAAACTTTAAGATTTCTTATAACCAAATAATTTGTTATATTCGTCGTGATTTAAGAAGGCGAGTATAAGATATACTTTGTCACTAGAGGTACCTATAATAGTATAAATTAACCTATAATAGTCGGAAATTTTTATTCTATAAAGGTTTGAATATTTCTTGTATTTTGATGGATATGGTCTATTACTAACAAAGTCCCCAGGCATGACATCATTTTGCATATCTTTGAGCTTTCTGATTGATGACTCGTCTCAATGTAGGATCTTTAATTTTTTTAATTTGTCGTATAAAATCATCAGAGTTGCGTACTTCTATCCGTCTATTGGATATTACTAATCACACTATTTACATAATCTATTTGCTTATAAAACTAAATAGCAATCTAACAAATCTGGAGCTGTATAATATGAAAAAGGATTCGTTTGTTACCAAGGTTCTTTATTTGTTGTTCTCACTAATTCATTAAACTTCTTTGCTAGTTTTCTAGCACTAAATATTTGCCATATAAACATTATAAGATATCCGATACTAAAGATTAGAGACATTGGTGCGAAAGTGAATAAGAAAACGATGGTTAAAACATAAAGAACCAACCCTAGTAGCAATATTCCAATTCCTCTGCCCACTTTTCCAACGTATATGTGTCCTATACCGGGTAAACCAAATATTCCGCCGATAAAGGCTATGAGTGCAGATGTTCCAGGACTCTTATAGGGTAACGTTTCTATAGATGGTGACGCCGATTGTTTATGCCTAGAATGTTCATGAAGGGCTGAATGACACTTAGGACATTCTTCAATATCCACATTTGTGTCTAATTTTCCACCGCAATTGCTACAAAAGTTCTGTTTGTCACTCAATCAATATCATTATTGGCAACTAATTAATAAAGACTAGCCATTTCTTAACGACATTAAATAAGTATATCTTGGAGGGACTGAATTTTTCTGGAAAAATTTTGCTAAGATGAACTATTGAATACTCTGAACAAGACAGGAATTGAATTTTTAGAAAGGCCAATGGTTTACAAGAATTAACTTGGATTTAATCCCATTCACTTCCTATAGTGAAGGGAGCGAAACTGAAAGAGAAAAGACATCAAAGCGCCTGCCTGCGGGTTCAAAAGTTTAGCGCGATTTTTTCTTTATTGACAAATAGCAGTTGTAATATCATCATAAGTTTAAATTGTCATTTCTTTTAATTCAACTTGCTGTGATAATAATAAAAAATGTAAATCAGAACTTGAATAAAAATTGAATCATTAAATTTATTTACGATGTACTATTTTCGAACGAATTCCGCGGTCTCGCCATTATTTTTGATTGCAGTCTCCTTCCAATGTAAAACCTCAAAATATGGTGGGCCGGAAGGGATGCAATACACTACTGTTTCTAATCCATACGCAGAATACAACTCTACTACATCTTAGGAGTGATATTTCGATATAAGTCAGCAGATCGTATCACATTGTTCAAATATACACAATGACTTACCTTGTTATGTATGAAATGGATAACAAGAGAACGTGCAAAAGTAGATCGAATAGCATGTCCCTGGCTTATCAAGAATTTTGTAGACAAAGATGCGGAATTTCTTTTTGTTCCAGCTGATAAGGTAATGGAAATTGCAGAAGAGCAAAATGCTATTCCCTTTGATGTTCCGAATGTGGAATTAGGGCATCATGGAGATCAATGCTCTTTTGATGGCATAATAAAGAAATATGAGTTGGATAAGAAGAATCCATCTTTATTAGAACTTGCTAAGATCGTCAGAGGTGCCGATACCCCAAATAGAAACATAACACCTCAATCTGAGGGCCTTGTCGCCATTGCAACAGGTTTCAGTTATAATTCAAACGATGACTATGACAATATGAATAAACAATTTCATGTATATGATGCATTGTATACATTTTGTAAATTGGACAAGAAGTAGTTGAATCACATTTAGAAACCAGATACATTTAGGAAGAAAGGATTAGAAATGTAGATGATTAACATGGTTAATCAATGTTTAAATTCCGTTTCCCTTGGATTTTATCAAATTGAAAGGAATGTCTATGAGGTGATAATTCAATGGCTCATTGGATAACAAGATCTCTCCATGGACAAGGTCTTATATTTACTCTCGTTGCTGCTGCAGCCGCGGTTATACTAATTGTGTTGTTGTTATCAGCTCCATCCATTTTTGCGAAAGATTATTCTATTGACGTTGATCCTATAAAGGACAGTCAAAACCTTTTTAGTACCGCTAGAGTAACAATTACAAATACCGGTAAATTACCACTAACAAATATAATTGTTAATTACGGTGGTAGTAGTAATCATGCTATAGAGAAACTGGCCTCTCTTTCACCAAGTGATAAGGTGATACTTTCTCCTCCTGATGACTCACCGTTAAAATCGGTTACAGTGATAACTGATCAAGGCTTGAACTTAACTAAAGGTTATAGAACTCCTTTTAAAATTCCTGGCATGATGGGCTCTTAAATTTTTAATATAATCCAAATCAGATAATATACTAGCTCTCTAGAGAGGAACATTAATTAAAATTCTCAATTGATCTTATCCCATCT
>VBPX01000078.1:11234-12260 GCA_005877075.1 Nitrososphaerota archaeon
CGTTGCAAATAGGGCATTTAGGAAATGAAGTTTTTCCCTTGAAATAAGATGTACTCCAGAAACAAGAGTCACATATAGAAAGAATCTTTCCTTAGTAAACTTCTCGTAAGTCTTCTTCCCGATTTGTTGATTTGTTTTTGTGGAATAATCCTTGATAAACACAGAAACAAAGTTCAAAATACCGTTAAATAAATTGATCTTTTAGAATATTTGAATTGTATTTATTTAATCACATTTAGAAAATTGGTAGTACATTCTAGTAATTATTAGATTTTTTTATCTTTAATTATTTTTTCATCAAGAATTATCTAAATCGATTCAATAGATCATTGAGATCATTTTATCAATTCATGAGAATCTTAAAATTATTTAATAAAAAATTATCTTTTATTTAGATTTCTTAAATGTTCCTTTGACGTGTATGACATCATTTATTTGATCTAGAACATCAAACGAGAAAAGCTTGCTAATTCTTAGTAAACCGTGTGCACAATCGGAATTAAAATTAAGCTCTTATTTCATGTTTGTAAGAAGCAATTCGCTTCGTATGACATACTTCAACCATTATATTAAACAGACCATAAAGTGAGTCAGTTCTTTGTTTGCAATAGTCACAGTTCATTTCACTTTCTATTGTTTAATCATGTTCAAAATATGATGAGCCGAAAGGGATTGAATTTGTTTGCAATATGAATCCGAAGTTTAGTCGATATCACTTAATAGAACTAATTTTATAATCAGCCGGAAGGGATTGAATTTGTTTACAAGATGAAAATGATAGCTCTATTATTTCAGATTCTGCTAAGGTGCATTTTTGAGTCGGTCTTGATTTTCCATCCATTCTTTGACCAAATCTCCTCTCCACTCTTCAATATCAATGTAAACGTCCAAGACCTTTTGATCTGGAGATTTGCTACAATCTTTGATTACTAAGAGTCCGGCATCATCTTGAGCTTTTGAAATTAATTTTGCGGTATTCCCTGTAATAGAGGCAATTTTAATTTCTACCATGTTCAGTAACCTCTA
>VBPX01000040.1 GCA_005877075.1 Nitrososphaerota archaeon
TTTTTATAGCTATCTATGGCTTCAGCTATTTTTTTCATAGCAGGTTCCTTTCCTTCCCACCCTGAAATTTTCACAAATTTTTCCTTCTCTAGTTCTTTGTAATGTTCAAAGAAATGTTTTATTTGGTCCTTCAGATATAGGGGGACATCATCAATATCAGAAATAGTGGAAAAACTGGGATCAATTTTTGATGTTGGAATTGCTACTATTTTAGAATCATGACCTTCCTCATCTTCAGTTTGTAACACGCCGATAGGTATTACTTTTATGAGAGATAACGGCATTAGTGCAGCTTCCCCAAGAACGAGAACGTCTACAGGATCTCCATCTTTTTCAAGAGTGTTTGGAATGAATCCATAGTTGCATGGATAATACATAGCAGCAAATAATTTTCTATCCACCATGATAAAACCACTATCCATATCATATTCGTATTTTATATTACTGCCTTTGGGGATTTCTATCATTACAGTGCATTCGTTAGGTGACTGTTTTATAGAACCTATGTTTTGACTAGTTATCATGTTAGTTTGTTATTAAATGCTATTTATATTCGAAAAGGTCCTAAATAGAACTAATTAAATTTACCATATAGAATAACTAATTCCTTTGTAAAATTGAACCAAAGAGAATGACAATCTGCAAGAAACAAGACATTCTTTTTGATATATACCGTAGGCGCCCATGTGTTAGCGAAGTAAAGGCAAAACTACGTACTTATTTTCCTAGTCAGCGTTAAGGGGTTTGAAGGATTAGGATGTATCTATATGCTTGATTTTATGAGATATTTTTTTATAGCTCCTTGTGTCACGAGATAATCATTAGTAGCTTAGAATTTCTAATGGATAAATTGTCATGACTTGCAAAATCTTATTAGTTTGAATTTTTTAGAAGAACTTAATTGAACTTTGGTCGAAAGGAAAAGCCTAATGGAATAATAGACATTGAAAGAGAGGAATTGCAAGCCTGAGTTTAAATTTGACGCAAAGTATTGCGGTGGTCATAAAGCGTTTCCCGTTAGAAAGGAAATCAAGGCTAAATTCACAGTTTTCCCTAAAAGAATGGAAATTACCACAGATAGATTTCTACTACCTATACGCTTTGACCAAGTCAGAGATATCAGAAATCTACATCAAAAGAAAATTTATACCGTTATAGAGTATAATGATGGAGTAGAAGAACAATCTCCGATATTGGACTTTGGTAAACATCTAGAAAAAGAGCAACCTATTATTTATCAAAAAAAATTATAAAAGAGTAAATAGAATTCACGTTCGCAATAATGCATTTATTAACCAAATATGATCCAAAGGAAATCGAATCTCAAGTCAATTCATACCTGAATAATATTGATCAACAATTATTAATTGATAAAGAATTATCAATTCCCAAAAAAATTCTAGGATATGTTGAAGGACCTCCAACACTAAATGGTGAGCCACATATCGGTCACCTGAGAGGACGCATCATTAAGGATGTGTGGTTCAGGTACAAAACTTTGCAAAAATACAAAGTAGTATTCCGTGCCGGATGGGATACACAAGGATTACCAGTTGAATTGCAAGCAGAGAAAAATCTAGGATTAACTGGAAGTAAGGCCGAGAATATCAAAAAAGTTGGGATAACAAAAATTGTGCAAGCATGCAAAGAACTAATCAAAAACAACGCTGAAAAATGGATCAAAGTTGATAGGCTTCTTGGTATGTCTTTTGATTATAAAAAAGCGTACTGGACATATACCGATAACTATATTCAAAGGGAATGGCAGGTCCTAAAGAAAGCTTGGGAACTTGGAATCCTTAAAGAATGGTTTAGGGTGGTTGCGTATTGTCCTTCATGTCAAACTTCATTAAGTAATGCAGAAGTCAATCAAGGTTACAAGATCGTTGAAGATCCTTCATTTTTTTATAAGGTCAGGCTATTAAACGAAGACATTTTTGTAATAGTATGGACAACTATGCCATTCACCTTAGTTACTGATGAATTGATTGGCGTTAATCCAAAGTCAGATTATGCCTATGTATCAATCGAGAATGAGAAATGGATTGTTGGATACGATAGATTAAATGAATTGATGAATGAACTTCATTTTCCGAATTTTAGAGTTGAAAAAATAATAAAGGGTGAAGAACTTGATGGCAAAAGGTACATACATCCACTTTTAGATTTAATTCCAGGACTTAAAGAATTAAGTGATGACAACAAGGTACATTTTGTAGTAGCAGAAAACTTTGTTGATTCTAGTACTGGTAGCGGAATAGTACATCTATCTCCTGCGAATGGACAAGAAGATTTTGAAATAGCTATTAAGCGTAACGTTCCAATATTTGTACCTATTAATGATAAGGTGGAATTTACTGAGAAGGCAGGACTGTTTAAGGGACTTTTCGTCCGCGATTCTGATTTACTGGTCGTTGAAAAAATGAAGGAAGTGGGCGCCTATCTAAAATTAGGAAAAATCAAACATCAATACCCAACATGTTGGCGATCAAATCACAAGGTGGTTTGGCTTGCAAGACGCGAATATTTTTACATGATTGATAAACTTGGGGAAAAACCGATTACGGCTGTTTCAGATGTCAATTTCTTTTTTGAATCGCCAAAAAATAGATACGTGGAAATAATAAAAGAGCAAGTTCCATGGTGTATATCTAGAGAAAGAGTTTGGGGAACTCCACTTCCAATATGGAACTGTAACAAATGTGGCTTTAGAGAGCCCTTATTTTCGAGGGATGAAATAGTCAAAAGAGCATCAAAGTTACCTGATGGAGAACAATTTGAATTGCATAGGCCATGGATTGATAATATTGAGATAAATTGTTCAAAATGTGACAACCCTATGGCTCGAGAATCTTTTGTTCTAGATACATGGCATAATAGTGGCGCTTCACCTTTTGCATCATTTTCAGATGATGAATACAAAAATCTTATACCGGCTGCGTTTCTGACCGAAGGAATAGATCAAACAAGGGGATGGGCGTACACATTGCTTATGGAAAATGTAATAATGCAAAATAAAGGTCAATCGCCTTTTGATTCGTTCTTATTTCAAGGCCATATTTTAGACGAAAAAGGAAATAAGATGAGTAAGAGCCTAGGTAACGTATTAGACGCAAACGATTTGGTGGTGAAAAATTCAGTAGATGCAATAAGATTTTATCTCATGTGGAAATCTTCTCCAATAGAATCTCTAAGCTTTAGTTTAAGTGAAATGGGTTCTAGGCCATATCAAATCTTAAGTACTCTCTATTATCTACACGTTTACTTGATTCAGAATAGTACGTACGATAATTTTGACACTGGAGAGATTAACATAGATTCCATCGTGAAAAGCAGATATTTTGGATTGACTGAAATTTGGATTCTATCTAAATTGCAATCGTTAATTAAAACAGTAACATCATCATTAGATACTTGTAGATTTAATGAAGGAGCAAAAATTTTGGAAGAATTCATAATTAATAACGTGAGTCAGACTTATGTTCCTATGACCAGGGACGACATTTGGGATGACAATATAGAAACAAAAGAACGAAGACATGTAATATATGCAGTACTAGGACACACTCTGACACAAATTGACATACTTCTTCATTCGTACTGCCCCTTCACAACAAATTATTTGTATTTGCTTTGTTTCAAAAAGAAAGATATGGTTTTACTCGAATCCTGGCCCAAATTAAATGAGGAACTAGTAGATATTGAAGTTGAAAAATCAATAGACAAGTCAAAACAAATTATCTCTTTGGTTAATTCTGCTAGAATGAAGGCGAAATTCAAAAGAAGATGGCCCGTTAACAAGGTCGTTATTTGTATTCAAGATGATAACTTGCTTAAATCAGATGAATTACTAGATATTTTGAGGAAACAACTTAATACAAAATCTATCGAAATAAAAAGTCTAGAATCAAGTAATTTTTTTGATAAAGTTAATTCTCTTTTGACAGCAAATCTTATTAGTTTAAATGCGAAACTGAGCATAAATAGAATTGCTCCTCGATTGAAGAACGATCTAAACAAGGCCATTGATGTATTTGCGAAAATTAATTACGAACATTTATTTAAGCAATTAATGTCAAAAAATAACTATTATCTAAAATATTTGTCAGGTGGAATCGAATTGTCGGTAGATGACGTTGAATTTACCTATGATGCAAAAGCACCTTATCTTGTGGTCAAATCAGAGCAAGAAAATACGGATGTATTTATTGATACCAGCAGGAGTAGCGAGTTGATTTCCATGGGCCTGATGAAGGATATGGCAAGAAATATACAGCAATTGAGAAAGGAAAAGGGTTTTGTTCCAACTGAAATATTATCATATGCACACATTTCAAAATTAGATCCGGACGATTCATTATCACTTGAAAACTATAAAAACGAACTGGCATACTATGTTAGAGTAAAAAAAGTAGTCATAACGCCTGATAGATTAGAAGGAGTTGAATATAAAGAAATTGACATAGATGGAAAGAAAATCCTTATATCTGTACAGTAATTAATTATATTACTCAAATTAGTAACGTTAAATCTAAAATATTCTACAGTGATATTTGGATACTTTTCATATTTAGGACGGGTGGTGTAATGGACTTGCCCAAAATACATCATCAGTCCAGATATAACTAAACGTTAGTAATCTATATTTTGATTCATTGCATAATTGGTAGTATTGTCCAAATTTTGAAACGCTATTGAATTTCGTATTAATTGATATCTGTTATCATGGCAATTACAAGAACAAAAGTTTTTTAATATTTTTTCCTCCATTATAAAGCCCTCACAATTACCGTGATTATTGCATAAACACATTGAGGATTTCGGCAATAATTTTAATTCAAAGTAAGTATTGTATATTTTTTACTATAAATAATATGACAATAATTAAATTATACTTTTTCATTGTTTTTTTGTGGAAGTTTACTCAGAAAAACGGCCATGGGGTTCATTTGAAAAATTTAATGAAAATGAACAATGCACGGTCAAATTACTTTACATAAAACCTGGGTCTAGGTTGAGTCTTCAATATCATAATAAACGAAAGGAGTTCTGGAAAATAATCAAGGGTTCTGGGACTGTAGAAATCCAGAACAAACAATCATCTCTAAGTGAAGGAGACAAAATCACAATTCCTCCGGGTGCGAGCCATAGAATTCAGGCGAGCGAATCTGGTTGCACTGTTTTAGAAATTTCATATGGGATCTTTGATGAAAATGACATTGTAAGAATCGAAGATGATTATAATAGAGCATAGCATTTCATGTTAGTATTCGTAGAGCATCTAGGATAGTATCTCTACTAGTAACCAATAGCAACCAATATCCACAATAAAATTGCAGTATGTTTAACGAAATACAAATAAAGCCCTAATATCGCTTTTAATCTAATGAGCGCAAGTAAGAAACCCCACATGAATCTTGTAGTTGTGGGACACGTTGATAATGGTAAATCGACTATTGTAGGTCATTTATTGGTGGATATGGGCGTAATCGATCAGAGAACTATTGATTCTTTTGCCAAAGAATCTGAGGAAACTGGAAAAGGTGATACGTTCAAGTACGCTTGGGTATTAGATAGTATAAAGGATGAAAGAGAAAGAGGTATTACAATAGATCTAGCTTTTCAAAAATTTGAAACTTCAAAATATTTTTACACCCTAATTGATGCGCCCGGTCACAGAGATTTTATCAAAAATATGATTACTGGAGCATCAGAAGCAGATGTTGCAATTCTTGTAGTTTCAGTAAAGCCAGGAGAAACGGAAGCCGCTACTGATCCAGGAGGACAGGCAAGGGAACATGCATTTTTATCAAGAACTCTGGGTGTAGGACAGATCTTAGTTGCTTTAAACAAAATGGATGATTCAGGTTATTCAGAAGCACGCTATAATGAGGTAAAAGACATTGTGGAAAAAATGTTAAAGTTGGTAGGGTATAATGTCTCAAAAATAAGCTTTATACCTGTATCAGGCTGGAAAGGCGATAATCTCGTTAAGAAATCAGAGAACATGCCATGGTATAAGGGGTCTACTTTAGCTGAATCTTTGGATCTATTTGAACCACCAGAAAAACCAATAGGAAAGCCGCTTAGAATCCCGATTCAAGACGTTTATTCAATAACAGGTGTGGGTACAGTGCCGGTAGGCAGAGTCGAGACAGGAGTACTAAAGGCTAATCAAAAAGTAATTGTGATGCCATCTGGAGTTACTGGTGAAGTTAAATCAATAGAAACGCATCATACACAAATGGAATCTGCAGAAGCCGGTGATAATATTGGATTTAATTTGAGAGGTGTGGACAAAAAATCTATTAAGCGCGGTGACGTAATTGGACCCGTAGATAATCCACCTAATGCTGCAAAAGAATTTGAAGCGCAGATAATAGTTATCCATCATCCGACCGCAATGGCTCCAGGATATACACCTGTACTTCATGCACATACCGCTCAAGTTGCGGCTACGTTATCAGACTTTGTGGCAAAAATAGACCCAAAAACAGGGGGCGCGCTTGAAGAAAAACCTAAGTTTCTAAAAACTGGAGACGCTGCCATTGTAAAGATAAAACCAGTGAGACCATTGGCAATAGAAACATTCAAAGAATTTCCAGAAATTGGTAGATTTGCTCTGAGAGATATGGGAACAACGATAGCTGCTGGCGTCGTTAAATCTATCGTAGAAAAATACGATCCCAGCGCTAAGAAGTGAGTCCAACCAATGGCTCAGGAAGCGCGCATTAAACTAACCAGCACCAATCTTCAAATGCTAGAAAGTGTGTGCCATGAAATAAAAGGCATTGGAGAAAAAAATGGCATAAAATTCAAGGGACCTCATCCACTTCCTACTAAAAAAATGAAAGTAGTTACGAGAAAATCTCCTTGCGGGCAAGGCACTAACACTTGGGACAAATATGAACTAAGGATACATAGGCGTGTAATCGATTTGGGGGCAGATGATAGATCAATAAGACAACTTATGAGACTAAAAATTCCTGATGATGTATATATCGAAGTTTCCTTAACGTGACAATAATTTCAATTTCTCTATTATTATTCGCCTTCCTCAAGTCACCTTCTTTAGTTTAGAGTAGGAGTTTAGCGGAACTGTTAGATCCGCAAAAGAATCAGGATTAATAATTTTAGAAAGAATTTCAATGCCAGTGATAATTCTTGGACTTGGCCTGCTAAAGTATGATAGAGCATCAACTGCATAGACCATGTCATTTTGAACCGCTCTGAGAGAATTCCATTGAGGATTTTTGTGCAGGGAAGTAGATTCTACCAACACTTTACTAAGATCAAATCCACAAGGCATCAGAACTATTATGTCCGGATCAAATCCGGAAATTTGGATCAGGTCAATCTTATGAGATCTATCACCAATCCTGCTAATTCCATTGATCCCGCCGGCGATTTCAATCATTTGAGGAACCCAGTGACCACATATATAAAAAGGTTCAATCCATTCTAGACAAATTACTTTTGGTTTTTTATCACTTGGATAACTCGAGATTTGTTCAATTCTTTTTGTCAGAGAATGTTTGATTTCTAAACCTTTGGACTCCTTGCCCACCCTGACAGCAATATCCATAATATTTTGGATAATATCATCAATTGTGTGCGGATCCAGAATCAGAGTATCAGGCTTGTTATCCAAGCATTGAATTGATTTGTCAATTTCCCTATTATGTGGTGAACATACATCACACAATCCCTGGGAAATAATAAGATCCGGTTCTATTTTTTTTAGCAGGTCGTAATTTATCATGAACATATCATTTTGTAATTTTGAGAGCTCCTGTATTTTTTCTTCAATTTGTAAACTTGTCATCGAGTCTGAGTCAAAAACTGATTTTATGACTTGAGGCTTTTGCTTCGCATCAGGAGGATAATTACACTGATGAGTAACTCCTAGTAATACATCCTGAGATCCTAGCAAATAGATAATCTCAGTAGCACTTGGAAGAAATGAAACAATTCTATTGAACATAAAAAAATGTGAAATAATTAATTATATTAAACATCTGTTTCTTGGAGTCGATTTTCCTATATGAACAAACATTTACGATTTTATCTCTCTTTATTTCATTTTTCTAAATTTATGAATATTTTAATAATCGCATAATGAGTTATCTTTGTGGGTATATGAGCAAATTTACTATGAGTAATGGATTGGATCAAAATGAAATTGATAGGCGTACTAGAAATCTCCTTGATCTTTTCAAAAGAAATTTTATAGAAAGTAAGAGCGATGACTTTGTTTCCGACGCACTTGCAAATATGATTGTATGTAATTCCGTATACGCAAAAATCTTTGAAGGTTACTTGGTACTAGCTGAAAAAAGAAAAATACCGCAAGAAATGACTGACGGCTTTGTTAAATGGGTTTCTGATCAATTGGATGAACTTAAAATAAAATTAAGTGAAAAATACCAAAAAATTGATATGAGATAATAGTAGCATTTCTGCAGGAAATTAGATCAATAGAAAAGTCTATATGATTACGTTTAGGGATTTTTTATATGAAAAGAGGATTATTTATCATTCTAGTTTCCATTATTTTCATACTCTCAAGCATCTTATTTCATGTTGATCAATCCCAAATACTCGCGCAATCAGAAAACGGAAAAAAATCGATGGTAGGTTCAGTGAGTAAGATCTTCAAGGACGTGCAAGGTTCTGTAGTCCAAATCACTCGAGAAAATCATGAAACTTCAAAGGATGAAAATGTCACCACCCTAGGATCAGGATTTGTTTTTGATAAAGAGGGCAGAATAATTACTAATAATCACGTTGTACAAGGTTCCAAGAATCTGGATGTCACTTTTATCAACGGCAATAGATATGTAGCAAGTATTTTAGGGAACGATCCATTTAACGATATCGCAGTAATAAAAATATCCCAAAATATTTCAGAACAATTACACCCACTAAGACTTGGGAACTCCTCTAACATGGAGGTAGGCGATCAAGTTATAGCAATAGGTAATCCATACGGACTAGCCGGATCAATGTCTCTCGGTATTATAAGTCAAAAGGGGCGTCTAATTTCAACTGAAGGATCACCATTTAGTATCCCGAGCGTAATCCAAACAGACGCATTAATTAACCCTGGAAATTCAGGTGGCCCTTTGCTTAATACTAACGAGGAAGTGATTGGAATGAATACCGCAGGTGTATTATCTGATTCCGGAGGATTTTCTGGAATAGGTTTAGCTGTTCCATCCAACACTATTTCTAGAATCGCACCGGTCCTTGTTAGCAATGGAAATTATTCACATGCGTGGCTAGGAATTTCTGCCAGTACTTTAACCTCACAATTAACTGAAAATTTTGAAAATTTAAGTAGAGAATTTAAGGGTATATATGTAGATTCATTAGTAAAGGATGGACCCGCCGACAAGGCAGGTCTCCACGGAAGTATCACTGACCAGTATGGCGATAAACATGGAACTGATATAATTACAGCTGCCGATAAAAAAAATGTTACTTATATGGAGGATCTAGTGTCGTATATTGATGAAAAAAAACAACCAGGCCAGAAACTACTTCTTACTATTTTCAGGAACCAATCTTATGTAGATATTAGTGTTCTGTTGGGCGATCGTAATAACAGTACCAAAATAGAAAATGCAACAAATCCATACGGTTAATCTTTATACATTTATTTTAGAATCAAATTACCTTTAACTGATCCTAGCCAAGCCATAATTAAATTTGTGATGGAATTATGAATTCATAAAAAATTGTAATCCAATGCTGACAACATACATACATAAAAGTATTAACCCAGTCTTAATTCCAATTTCCTTTCTGAATAATAAGCCTACAGAAAATAATGTGACTATCGTTGCCAGAATCATTTGATGTGATAACAATGAATCCCGTTGTATTTGTGTACCTAGACCACTATGATATATGGCACCGAATACTGCAAAGGCAAGTAGCAAAGTATTATTCAATATCTTTGATCCAAGCACATTTGCAACAGCAATCGAGGTTCCTTGAGCACCCTTTCTAGCAAGTAGCATTAAAGAAATTTTTTCTGGCATTTCTCCTGCAATTGGGCTTATTACCACCGAAAGTATTATTGCCGAAACACCTATCTCTATAGATACATCTTCTAGCGACTTGATGAAAGGTTCCGCTCCAAAAAAGATTCCAAGGGTTCCGATGAGGAAAACTATACCTGACTTTATCAACTGATTTTGATTGCCATGAGTGTTAGTATTTTCTAAGATTGTATCATGTTCATCGTTAATTGTTTGTTTACTTTTCAATTTTTCCAATCTCATTTCATAAAATGCCATGAAAACGTACGTTGCAAATAACCCAGTAAATATTACCCCATCAAAAAAATTGTATCCATCAATAAACAAAATTGCGCTTATTAGTGCTGTTGTCAGTAGAAAAATCTTATCCAGTTTGAATGAGCTTACCTTTATTTTCTTGATTGGTTTTTTTGAAAGACGTGTAGTTGCAATTATGAGCATTATTGATAATCCAAGCGTCATCATCAATACGTTACTTCCTAATCCTGCCCCCAGGGCTATACCATACGAACCCTTGGAGGCTGCATATGCAACAATCGCAATTTCAGGTAGCGTAGTTGCTATACTCAGTAATGTTCTTCCTACAAATCTTGCACCAAATCTAATTGCTAAATGTTCTGCTCCATATGAAAGTAACCAACTGGAAAGTGTTAATTCTCCCAACCAGAACAGCATGATTAGAAAGTGATTTGATTCCAAACAAGATGTGACTACTAAATATATAGAATATAAATCATAATATAACTCATAATGTAGGTTTATATCCTGGTAAACTGATATTGAGTGAAGTACTAATCATATTCTCAAAATATTAAAAAACACTCTTCTCTAATTAATCATCAATTTTCTCACGTAATGCTCAAGTGATAGGTATGTTTGTCATTTTAGATATCGGAATTCTTATCTTTACAACACCATTTGCATAGTCTGCTTTACTGTTTACATTGTCATCTTCTGGAATTGAATATGGAAGAGGAATCTTTTTCTCAATCTTGTTTGGCCTCTGTCTAAAATGAATAGTATATGATTCGATATCGATAGTTCTGTTTGCTCTTAAAGTAAGAATATCTTTTGAAATATTTACATGAATATCTTTTTTCTGGAATCCAGGGAGGTCTATTATAACTACAAGCTCTGTTCCGTCTTCATAAATATCAACCGGCGGTAATACAAATTCATAAAATTCTCTAGAGCGATTACCAATTTCCTTCATAATCTCTTTAGCAACGTATCGACTTACACCCATATAGTATCAGATATCTTCTTTCTATAAATTCTTTATTTTTAATTAGGTTAATTCGATGAATGAGAATACAGATTTATGCCGTAATTATGAAATTATAATAGAATCATAAATTAAAATTTCAAAATGTATGTAGAATCAATTCAAACAATACTAGTCTGAAATCATAATTGCATGGTATCCTGAACTGCATTGGGGACAACATGCGTGATCCCACAAACATTCAAGACAATATCGATGTGCGTCATAAAATGTGCATATGCTGTCAGAATGTAGACAGTTTTCGCATATTACAAACTTTCGACATGGATTCGAATCTAATCTATCCACAATAATCACTTGTCTCAGATCATATATTAATCTTTATAGTAGCACAGGTGGGTGAGATTCAAAGCAAGTTAATTAATACAAAGCTAGCACAATTACTCTATTTAAATAGTTTTTCAAACCTGGTTTGTATCGGAATATCAGTCCCACAAAAAACAAAATAATATGCTTGTCAAATCATGAAATCATGAATAAAGACGTTCCGCATATTGATAAAATGGCAGGGATCGAATTGTATTCTACAAAATATGGTGGAATTGGCGGCTCAATAAAAGTAAAGAATGAGGATTTTAAGGTTCAAGAGTTACTCGTTGAATCAATTTTAAATGGTATGTCTAAAATTCCTGATAAGCATTATAGTTTTCCAGTTTACTTGTTAGAGAAAAAAGGGCTGGATTCTAATCATGCCACAATGGAAATATTCAATCGACTTGGAATAAGGCTTAGAGTTTTGGGCATTAAAGACTCTAAAGCGGTTACAACTCAATATGCTACTTCTGAAGAAAAAAAAAATAGAGAAGGTAACACAGCTCATACAAATTTAACATTTCTTGGATTCTCAAAGCATTCAATAAGAAAATCTCATATAATGGGAAACCAGTTTGAGGTAAAAATTTCTAATCCTGTAAAAAATGAAATTTCGGGATTCTTACCTGAAATAAAGAATATTCCAAACTTCTATGGTTTGCAGCGTTTTGGAAGTGAAAGACTCGTTACTCACTTAGTCGGTAGGGAAATTATCAAAAGAGATTTTAAGAAGGCAGTAGAGATATTTTTAAGCCATACAACAGAATATGATACCCCATTTAGTAAAGAAATAAGAGAAAAGTGCAACGATCCAAGAAATTATGGCCCTGTCATAAAGATTATTCCAAGGGGCATGGACCTTGAAAGAAATATCTTGCAATCGCTCATAGCTGGCAAAGGCTACATAAGCGTTTTAAGATCAATTCCAATAAGTATAAGGAGATTATTCGTCCATGCGTTCCAGGCATTTATGTTTAATAAATGTTTGAGCAGTATGATAAAAGATGAAGAACCAATTGCCTATTGTATTAAAAATGATTTTTGTTTTAGATTGGAAAACAAACTGGCTTTAGGAAAATTAATGAAGTATCAAGATGACGGTTTTACTGATTTAGTCCCTGCAATGCATTTACCGGGTTATTCATTCAAATCTAATGATGGGCGTTTTGAAAGAAGATTATCACTCTTAATAAAAGAAGAAAATATCAGCCCGAAAGATTTCTACATTAAAGAGATGCAGGAATTGAGTGTGGAAGGTGGATTTAGACAATTACCATTATTAGTAAATGATTTTTCTTATCACAATAATCTATTGGTAAAATTCAAAATACCAAGTGGTTCTTATGGAACCATTCTATTACGGGAACTCATGAAACCAGTTGATCCCATAGAAGCAGGTTTTTAGGATTATTACTTTAGACCTTCAAAATATTAGGAAAAAAATTTTAAAAATAAGATTCTGGGCATGACTCCCTCTTTATTTACCGACCTTAACTTCCACGTAATATTAAATATGACCTTTATTTAATGAGGAACGATGCTCGGTACCAGGAACTTTCACAAATTGATAGAAGATGAATTAATTAGAATCTCTAAAAATTTAGAATTACACTATGACTCAAACAACATTCACGTATTAGAGATAGCACGTTGCAGTAGATTGTCTTACTTTGAACGTATGGACCCTCTAACAGACGAATTTTCAAATGCAGTAAGCAGCATATTCAAAAATTCTCTAAGAAAGATGCTAAATGGAATTACGAGGGAATATAAGATTGAAGACCTTTCAATATTTGCTACTGTAGATTTAATAATAGATAATGATCTGATAATAAATTTTGTTCCAGTCTCCGAAATACCAAAAGGACCTCATCCAAACGACCTCCTTTACACTAATGCCTGCATGTTCATTTTTGAAAAAGAAAGTGGTTTTGTAGTCTATTTTTCTCCTGAAGGAAAATTTACTGAATTTAATGTCATCAAAAGCAAAAGAATGTTTGAACAAGTCGTAAGAAGAGCACGAATTTTGCATCTGTTACTTAAAGAAAAGAAAACACCAGTCGTAGAACCTAGCGAATTATGTTTTTCATGCAAATATTTTCAAAGATGTTTTGGTCAACAAAAAGAATCGGAACACCTATTGGATAATATTTTTGGAATTGGAAATAAAAATTAATTAATTAATTAATTTAGGTTGAATTTTTTTTCTTACTTCAAACCTTCAATTTTTTGATTATTTCTTTTTGTTCTAGCTCCAAACAAGATGCTGGTAAATATTACAAAAACACCTGTTGTAATTCCATACATTAAGAGTTCTTCGGCCATATCGTCTTAACTTTATATTATTAGCATTTAATTTTTTCTAATTAACACAGGATCTTTCATGGGTGAGGATATATAATACTGAATTCTCTTTCGCCGCCTGTTGATTGAAAGCTACCAGTTTGCTTGTAGAGATAACTTCCATTCACCAAGAGTCTTATACTGTCTAAATTCGTGTCAATCTGTGATGCGTTGAGATTTTTGGTAAGCTCAATTATTTTCTTATCTTTCAAAATAAGTGTACCGTTTCCAATAACCGGAAAAATACTGTCTTGGGAATCTACGAATCCTTCTGGTCTCTGACCAATGTCACCTGAAACAATCCTGGTTGAATTGGAATAAACATTATACGAAATTGATTCAAGTATGACAGTACCCTTATTTGGATTAAAAACGTCAAAAATAATCGAAAAGTTTGCGGTTCTGTCATTACCAATTCCAGCACTAATATTTTTGATGGACAGCTCGGGTGGTTTAGGCTCCTTGATTGCGTCTTGATTGAAAATCTTTATACTTGAAAAGTTGAGGTTGGATAACCCAATTTTTGTGAAGTCATTAGATTGAAAATTCCTTGAAAGAAAAATTGCTAAAAAAACAATAATCGATATAGCGGCAATAAGGATAACGGAAAGAACGATCCTTTTCCCCATGATTTTCAAAGTATTCTATATTCACAAGATTATTTTAGTCTATGTATATTATGTATGCAGCTACACTCAGAGTTATTTGTAACCGGGATGATTAGTGGGTTTTTGGACTAAGATTATATTTATGGCATGATAATCCTGATTATGTTTATCGGGTCTAGAAGGGCTATTCTTATAGCCGTTATTGGTGCTATTGTCGCTTTCATTGTACTATTTCCCGCCATTCCTGACCTTCTGAGGGGAGGCAATGATCTGAAAAATGTAAATATAAGTGTTGAAAACATTGCAGTTGAAAATTCAAGTATCATTAATAATACCATACCATTAAAAGTAACCTTCAAAGTTCTAAATCAAGATAGTAAAGCCCTGACGACTTCTAAGATTGAATTTACTGTAAATGCAAATAATACTCATTTGGGTAATGGAATTATTTCATATGAGGATATTCCACCTAACGGAAGACCACAGCTTTATCCAAAAGCACCCACAACGCTTCAATCAACAGTCTTGCTAGGTCGCTCAAGTATTAATTCACAATTATTCGATAATTTACATAGTGGGAATTTTGCACCCAATAACACAAAATGGAATGTTAACGGGACTGCTGAGATAGACTCGGCCTTTACAATCTATCCAGTTAAATTCAATAGTGAACTGGGATAACAAAAATTTTTTACTTTTCACTCTTCACATACGACTTTTCAAAGCCGCCAACGATCCATTCCTCTAGCCAAACACACTTTGCCGGACTATAAGGACTTGCTTCATCTTCAGAAGAACAAGAGTGTTGATAAGCACAGCTAAAACACGGAGCTCCCATTACGCAGTCAATTTGAATTGGTTTTCTATTATATTCTGCAATCGCCGATTTCTTTACTATTAGCTTGTATGTCCATCTGCCTTTATTCAATATCTTCTCACGTGAAATGAGAGATTGTTTCTCGAGATTTCCGGCTAACCTTGATCCGTCTCTACTGTCAAGCGAAAATTCTTTACAGATTTCAGTTTGAAATACTCCGTTTTCACCACTTTTTAATATGGCTTGAAAGACTTGCTCAAATAATTCATGTTTGTTTTTATACATAGTTCGGGGAAGATTAATAATTTGAGACAAAAGATAGACTTTGTATCAAGCCAATAATATAAAAATCTTGGCATTATCTATTCAATTTCCATGTTTAATTGAGGGATATTGACATTTGTGGGCTTAGGTTAGAATTTTCTAAATAAGTCCCTAAAAACTTTGGAAAAGATCAAATCTCTAAATGTTACATAATTTGAAAACAATCTGTGATACGTGCGTAAATATCAATAACTATAGGTCGTAAATTTGTGGAACGGAAAATAAAAAGGAAAATTAATTCAAATCCAATTAATCAATCAGAAATTACAGGAAGCGCATCTAATGATAATATTGATTAGTAATTATCTTTAACATGGATTGATTTATAGCAGCCCAAAACTTCAAAAGCACAAAAAATATACAAACAATTCTTAGAATCACGATATGTTAATTGCTTGAGTTTGCGGTCACCGGGATTTGAACTTGCCAAATATAGGAATTCAGCTACAGTTTTCTAAATAAGCTTTTAGGATATTTTTTCTGATTGCTAATGAAAATATATTTTTCATAACTATAATCGTCAGTGTGTTTAGAAATTCGTGAAATGACTCAATCCTGCTGCTTTTAGACTTTCTAATCAACTGAGGTGGGATATTGCACCTTGTTCGTTTCCAGGAACTATTAACATACATATCATTCAGCTATCGGTGTCAAAAAACAATTCAAGTGTTGTTATCAATCCATGGTAAAATGAGTAACCGTCAACAGTTATCACAGACTCATAGATAGCTATGCGCGTTTTTAGTGTTGTTCAGTACCATCGCTTTGGAAATACTTTTCAACGTGTATGACTATATAAACCAACGAGTAGTAGTAATCCTTCTAGTTTTCGCGTTCAGCTATCAGAAGCTGCTTAAAATTCAATTTATACTTTTTATTGCATTAGGTCCAAAGCCATTTTAAGTTGATCTATTTCCCTTTCTATAACTTTTCTGTCTATCTCATCACTACTGTATTCTGGTGTGTATTTTAGCAGCCTTTCACAGGCTTCAATTTCTCCTAATATTATGTCATTCTTATCATGACATAAACTATGATAAGTATCAATGAAGGAATATGTTACTTTCCTATTTTTGTCCTTACATCCACAAGTTTTGGCCATAATTTCATACTGTGATTCTGCTTCTGAAATATTCACCTTACTAAGCCACCTCCATTAAAATCAAATCCGCATTCCGAGACTAAACTATGAATGTAATCATGATCTAACTTATAAGATTCGTAATCTGATATAGGCATCGATTCCATTTCATTACTACTACATGAAGGACAGATAGTGGAAGTCCTTATACCTGTCAAGGATGATGCACACCAATGACATAATTTACAGATCAAGAAATTTTTCTTGTCGATAAACTTACCCTCACTTTCATGGATCAGAGAATGTATTTTCGAGAGGGTTACAATAATAAACCATATCCCAGTGCTTTTTCTAGATGAATTTTATATAACATTAATTATATTGAGTTTTGATGCATTTAAGGATATCTAATATTGGCTCTGTTAACTTCATAGGCGATAATTGTCGGTGTTGTGTCCGGTGAGGTTTACAATGAAAAATATGGCATTTGGAATACATCATGATGGATTTAACTCAATTTCTACCAGAATTTAGTTACTTAACTTGGTATCTCCAGATATTTTGTTTCCAACATATGTGATAGTTCATCTTCATTTTCTATCCATATGTCCATTAAATGCTCTGAATCTGAACAGCATTTGCAATATGACCCTTCACATTCTGATGCGTAGGAATGTCTACATAACTTACATGAACATCCCATAGTAAATAATGGACTTTATCGCATAAAAGGATTCAATTTACAACAGATACGACCCCTTTTTCATGCATGTATTTGTACAAATCAAAGATTATTGAAGCGTTTTTGCGGTTAGGAATTGAAAGATTAATCTTTTTAACTAAAGTTGAAAGTCCAATGGAGCACGATGAGGAAGAGGAAGTTAATAATGATGAGGGAAGGTGTGCGGGCATCATCTATTATTTCTCTCCTTAGTTGTACAAGAACCAGTATATGAATTCCTATAGATACTGCGGTCACCGGGATTTGAATTCCCGCTCTAGTTAAATAGAGTCCCGGGTTACGGGCTTTCTTCTCCACTAATAGATAATGGATTGGAAGGCCAGTGTCCTAACCAAACTAGACGATGACCGCACAACTGTTAAGCGAGGATAATCTGGATATTAAATCTTGTGAAGATTATTTTTTACTATCTGGAAAGATATAGTTTAGTAGCATATCAAAGACTTTGTTCTTTCCTTTTTCTTTTATGTTCGTAAGACCCTTGTTAATCTTCTCTCTTTTTGCATCTTCCTCTATTACCGCAGTCGGTCTCTTATCCAGCGCGCCTTCAAATTGAATCTTGTATCCCCTGTATCTTGCAGCAGCCGAGTCAATGAAATCTTTCTGATGATATGAAGAAACAAAATAAACTACGGGAGGATTCGGTCTTTTTTTAATTTTATCTATAATAATGGAAAATACATGTCCAATATTATTTGAAGATTCTAGACTTATCTTGGATTCTTCGACAGCATTACTTACAAGATTGTTTTTTACCACGCTTCCAACATTTTTGTCAGCCACGACTATTATTTCTGTGTCGGATTTGTCAGGCTTGGACGTAATAATTCGTTGATATGTTTTTACACAAACTCTTATTCTTTCCATGATGTATTCTGGTAATTGCTCCGTGGAGTCTAGAGCTACGTAATTACAGTAAAGAACTATAACGTTTCCAGAAACGAATCTATTTTCTGACATTATAATCATTATCTAAGATAGAGTTATTGGAATAAATTTTTTACCAACCAGATTTTTATGGAGCATTTAGTTGTCTTTCTAGTTCATCTAGTCTTTGTATTGCTTCCTGATTTTGTCTTATTTCAGAATAAGATTCATCGGTCCTTATTTTGTTCATGAGATCAGCTACTTCCTGTGCTGTTACACCGTGTTTAATGTCATATTCTATCTGTTTCGAACAGCTAGAAATGGTGCTATATTTCTTAAAATTACGTTTCTCAAATGAAGATGCATCAGGAGAGATTCCTTCCATATAACGAAGTATTACCTTTTCAACATGTTCAAGATGCCAATCTCTCATTGCAAAATTGTTGGGTTTCATGCATGTACTGGAATATATGAATAAAGGTTATTTAATCTATTATTCGAATTGATACATAAAAAAAAGCTATCCCCACCAAAGCTATTAACTAAACCTAATATTAGTAATCAATTTACAAATAATCAGAAAGTTTAATTTTTTCTTGTTTTGGTATTTTCGCAATTTCAAATCTGTCTTTAGACTTTAAAAGAGTTGCAGTTGCGTCAATCCCCAACTTTGTTGTTAAAAGGTTATTCTGATCGCTAGAGGGATCTAGACTCGATCCTTTTGAGTTTGGTATAATCAAAAGATCTTTATCTGCCTGACATCTAGTCGAAATTGCATATTCTACTTCAACAGGATTTGTATAATTTATGTCCTCGTCAACTACAATTGCAATTTTTAGTGAAGGATGAGCTGCAAAGGCTGCGACAATTGCATTCTTTGGTTCGCCTTCCAATTTTTTTCTTATTTGAATAATCGCAACAAGCCAGTTACTTCCCCCATCTGTTAAATGAACTGCATTGGTACTTGGCACCACGTCTTTGACACCTTTGAAAAGTTTGGATTCTATGGGCAAACCCATCAACAATCTATGCTCTCCGTACCCCGGTAATATATCATGATAAATAGGATCCTCACTCAAGTAAATTTTCTCTAATTCAAAAATAGGCTGTCTTCTCTTGATATCATAAGTTCTTAGCATTTCAACCATCTGTTCTTCTGCCGTTTCATCTGCAAGAATCCTTCCTTCCAGAAGAATCTCGGAATTTTTTGGAACATAAAGTCCTGTACCCGGAGACTTGGTCAGTGTCAATTCATTGCCCATCAAGGAATTTGCTATTTTCAATTCGTTCTCTCCATATGGTGCCTGATACGCAGCTGCGACAGAAATTGCAGGATGAGCTCCAATAAGTATTGAAACAGGCAAGTCTTCGCCATGTTCCTTTGCAGTAGTATAGCACTTATGGAGATGGCGTCCTTCGACCATTCTTATCACCATTCTTCTACTATCCAACCTCAACAAACGATGCGTTGATAAATTTTGATTTCCAGTGTCTCTATCTTTGGCTATAACTAAAGATGAAGTTATATACGCTCCAGAATCTTTTTCAAAGTGCGTTACGATAGGCAAATCCAGCAAGTCCTTTGAATTTTTCTTCCAATTATTATTGCCGTCTGTCTTTATTATTTCAGAATTATTTCTGATTGCATCATTTATCTTTTCTTGAATGAGATTTTCATTTTTTGAATTTATTGATAATGCTATTCTGTTTCTAGTACCTAAAACATTTGCGGCCACCTTTATAGTGCTATTTTTTACCGATTCAAAAAGCACCGCTTTTCCTCCATCTAATTTACTTACAATTGCTGCAAGTTCAAATTTTGGATCGACCAGTTTTTTTATTCTTATTAGATCATTTATCTTTTGTAACTCACTTAAGAAATCCGAAAATCCACGAATCTTGCTGAATTCAAATCTTGATTTCATCTTTATTCACTTGTTTTTGCTTCCAATAATTTTAATACTTCATTCATGATCTCTTGCATTTCATTTAATGATAATGGTTTTTTATTGCTAAAGTTGGTTATTACTATTCCATTAATCATTAGTGATATCTTCTCTGACAAGGTTCTCATAAATATGGGGTCTGCTATATTTGGGATTACTCTTGCACTTTGAGCCGTGTTATTAGATGCAACAGAAACGTGTAGACCACCTATCTTACACAAATCTTCAGAAAGGGAAACGAAACAACCGTTATTAAATTCAATGAATTTTAGGAGAAAAACTCTCTTTGATTTCAAGTTAATTTTCCTTTCAATAAAGTTACCCTGATGAGTTTCGCTCAATTTTACCTGATATCACTCTTGTGAATTAACATATCTAAGTCATTTGATACTCCAATTAAGTTATGCTGATTCTTAATCCAATTTATGCATTTTATCAAGTTTTTTAATTTTTTGTTCAGACTAATTTGATAGAGAATTTATTTAAAAGATGTATATTTGCGACTTGAAATCAAGAATTATGATATCCTATTTAGAATATACGGCCAGGACGCAATGCTATAGATCTTGCAGACCATATATCCCTAATTCCTCGACAATTAGGCAGGATGTTACGCGAAGTACCGAATTCGTTTACAATTTCTATTCTTACTGATCCATAAAGATTCTTTATCTCTTGTGCAATACGATTGCAAATAATCAAATCGCCGTTTCCAATTTTTAATATCTTTTTGCCAGAATTTATACGAGACAATATATTCATAATGAACTTGACTGCCTCCCTTATCGAGCTTCGAACAGTACTGTATAACTCAGTATGCAGATACATCACACAAATTCCTATCCTGTTTCCAGGATCTACCCCTACAACTAAAACATCGTCTAGATAATTGCCGCTCAAATTTTTTAGCAGTTTTGCCTTAAAAAGGGGTGGAAATGTATCAAGCTGAAAATCATATATGAGATTTTTTCTTCTAATCAGTGAGGCTTCATTCTTTGTTGTTATGATTATCTTTGCGTTTGTCCTGGACGCTTCCTCTGGAGAAAGTGAAGAAAAACTAATATTCATAGACTTTAACATGCTTACAATTTTGTAATACGGCCGACCTTCAACGGTTGCTACCACTATCTGATTGGAAACCTGTTCTGTCACTAAGGGCGTTTCATTCAATTATAGTAAATTCTGATTCCTATTAAATATTTTCAGTTCTAATTCAAAAAAAGGTTCTATGACTTTGTCTCACTTTTGTTTAGAACAGAATCTACCACTAGTTTGACAGATTTTTCATATGTAAGTTTTGAGTTTTCTTTAAGTTTTGATAGATTACTTTCTGCGTCCTTCAAGATTTTCTGAGATTTCTCCTCTGCTTCTTTTTTTGCATCTGCAATTATTTTTTCTGATTCATTTTTCGCAATTTCGATTATCTTTTCTTTAAGTTTAGAAATTTCGTTATCAGAGTTAGTCAAGATTCTCTTTTTCATATCTTGAACTTTGATTGATAAAGTCTCAATATCATGTTCCAGTTCGGCTAGGGCATTAATTATTTTGTCTACAGAGGACATTATCCTGTATCAGAAAATCTCATTACCATATATTAACTCTGCATTAATAGGAAATTCTGCATGGTTCACCAGTATGAATCTACGTAGTAAGATTTAGTATTGCCTGTGCAATATCGCCCTTTGTATCAGTTAGTGCCATTATAGCTTTTTCTCTTGAACTTGAAGATTGTTGCATAACCAGGATTATATCTTCCTCCTTGAAAGACGGAACCTCCCTTTCTCTTTCTTCCATATCTCCAGCAACAATCTGAAAAATTGTACTATCCTTTCCTTTCATTTCTATCACTTGTGGTTTAATCAAGAAGATCTCCTTTGTATCAGTTTTAATAACCACTTCATCAACATTTCCTAGTTCCTGCATATTTAGGCCCATTTTATCTAACATTCGTCTCATTTCGCGATTACCGCGCATCATGGAATTGTTTTCTCATCTCTACTTTTTATTCCTTCTCTAACCTTCACAGCAACATCTCCAATTCTTCCATGTAATTGAGATTGACTAAGAACTGATTTTCCTACCGCAACTACGACCTCTTTCTTGTCAATTACAGCTACTTCAGATCCAATCATTATGTTTGAGCCAAACCATTCTATGTGTTTACAAAATAATGATCTTCCTTCGCTAACAAAAGGAACAACCTCTTCTTTCGGAATAATACAATTCTGTTTGAATCCACTATCCTTTAACAAAATAGAAGCGCCGTAAATTGTAAGGGCTATCCCTCCGTCCGATCTTAAAGTACCCAGTAAATGATCGTTAAGGCTAAAACTCTTAATCCTTCCAGTCTTCCTAGAATATAAAAATGAAAGCTCTTTTGGTAGAACAGACGATACGCCTTTACCAAAGAGCGCATCTATATGATAAAATATTTTCTCGTTAGGATTCAACTTTTGTTCCATCTTAATTGATTTCACTATTTAAAATATATCTAAGAACAATACTAAAATCGAAAATTTACTAAAAATTTATGACTGTAATATCAAGTCCGCATAGCGAAATATCTTTTTTAAACTGTGTTTGTTATTTGTTACTATTGCGTGTTATGATTCATAACTACACTAGTTATTTTTAGGTATTTGATTTTCAACTTGTCCAACTGAGCAAAATATGATTTTTAATTACAAGTTTTTTTGGTATTGAAAAGATAGATTAGAAAAAAATAAAACGCTATACCCATCTATCAATTTATGAACTATGGTTTCTTGTGAAATCTGCGGAAATCGGATAACAGATCTGGTAGAAAAGGTTCTTGTAGAAGGCAATTTGTTGACGGTGTGTAAAACATGTTCCAAAAGAGGAAAGCCATCAATTCATCAACCAAGCGCTCAAAAAAAATCATTTTATGGACCAAAAAAAATGCTGAAGCCCGATAAAATCACATTTGACGATAGTATCATTCTAGTCAATAATTATTCAGAACTCATTCGAGAATCTAGGATGACAAGAGGCCTTTCGCATGAACAGTTAGGACTCGTCCTTAAGGAGCGTGCTTCATTAATACGAAAAATAGAGAGCGGTTCGTTAAAACCCGATGAGGTCCTGACTAAAAAGTTGGAAAGATTTTTTCGAATTAAACTGTATACTGAGGTAGACTCTAGTGAATAAATCTACGATACTCATTACATATCCGGTGGAACATGTCGCTCGTGAAGCAAAATCATTAGCAGAATCTGCAGGTTATTCTATAGTGCAGGTTGTAACTCAAAGACATATTACAAGATCAAAATTTGGTATTGGAAAAGGGAAAGCAGATGAAGTCAGGGAATTGGTTAAATCCTTGAATATTGAATTCCTAATCTTTGATGAGGTTCTAAAACCAACTCAACAATATAATTTGGCAAAACTATGTGAGATAGATATTATTGATAGGGAAAAACTAATTCTTGAAATTTTTAGACTAAGATCGAATACTGAAGAATCTAAAATTCAGATAAAACTTGCTGAGTTGCATTATGACGCGGTGAGAATTAAGGAGAAAGTAAGGCTTGCAAAGCAGAAAGAGCAGCCTGGATTTTTTGGGTTGGGAAAATATGACGCAGATGTTCATTTACTTGATATAAAGAGGAGAATTACTGTTCTGAGAAAAAAGCTTTTAAAAGAAGAAAAAAGGAAATTATTGCAGAGAACAGGTAGAGTAAGATCTGGTTTTAAAACTGTATCTATTATAGGATACACATCGGTTGGAAAAACTACTCTCTTTAATCTTTTAACTGGAGAATCAAAAATGGTAGGAATCGAATTGTTTACAACTCTTTCGACATCTAGTCGGCTTGTAAATATTCACGGAAATAAGGTAATGTTTTCTGATACAGTAGGTTTCATAAGCAAACTTCCTGCATATATGATAGATGCTTTTAAATCGACTTTACAAGAACTAATCTTTTCAAATATTATATTGCTTGTATTGGATATAAGTGAAAGTTATGAAATGTTGAAAAAACAATTGTCAAGTAGTTTTACGGTCTTGATTCACTTGGGAGTATCAACAGCAAAAATAATCTATGTTTTCAATAAGATTGATCTAGTGAGTCTTGAAGATGCAAAAGAAAAGTCCAAGAAATTGGGAATATTGAATGAAGGTAACAACAATGTTGTCATGATATCTTCAAAGACAGGAATGAACGTTACTGTCCTCCTCGAAATAATCAAATCCAAGATTCTTATCAATAAGATGAAGGTGGATAATTAATGTCTATTTATGTTCTTAGACTGGGACATAGATTTGTAAGGGATGATAGAACTACAACACATGTTGCATTAGTTTCAAGAGCATTCGGTTGTAAAAAGATTTTCATGACAGAAGTAGACGATTCAATTCTTCAAACGGTGAAGAAAGTATGTGAAGATTGGGGGGGTTCTAACGAATTCGGAATTGAAATTATTCATGACTGGAAATCATTGTTATCTTCATGGAAGAAGCAAAATGGAATGATAGTTCATCTAACTATGTATGGGATAAATATAGAAAATCAATCACTGAACTTTAGAGTAAAAAAAAATATTCTGTTAGTAATAGGAGCCAGCAAGGTACCAAAGGAAGTTTATTCGCTGGCCGATTTGAATATCGCTGTTGGGAATCAACCTCATTCAGAAATTGCTGCATTGGCAATTTTCTTGGACAGGTTCTATCGTGGTAAGGAGTTAAGCTATTCTTTTAAAAACGCAAAAATGAATATTATGCCTTCCTCACATGGTAAAAGAGTTGAAATTAGAAAACAAGGAAAGCCAAGTTAAGTTAAGTTAATTGTTGATAATATTTCAATTTAAATGAAAGTCAATAAGATCAATATTTGTGCGGGGGTTGCCAAGCTTGGTCAAAGGCGTGAGATTGAGATATTGACACGATGCTCAGATGAAATGATCCAGCTGGGAAACCTCATCTCTTAGGGGTTCGTGGGTTCAAATCCCACCCCCCGCATCGAACATACACAGATTCGAAAGCCACGACAAGTAAATTAATTTCAAAAAAGGAATACTTGTAATACTAATATGATTTAGGCAATCTGTTGAAAGTAAGACTACAGATGAGAATACATTGAAATTTAGATCAAATAAAAGATAAAAAAATTATGAAATAATTTGATATACACTTTGTTTTTTTATTCAAGAAAAATATGGTTAATTTCTCTTAAATGTTATTGGGAATGTGGTACAACTTGCATTTTATTTTTAATTTTGGTCTAGAGACAGAGATATATTTGCCCACTTTCAAACTGCTAGTAGCGGGGTGGGGAAGCCAGATACAATAGGCTAAGTTATCCCGGCGGGCTCATAACCCGCAGAGCGGTTTCCATTTAGAGTCTAACTTGATGGCCGTAAGTTCAAATCAACCCCCCGCTACGTATTTTGATTAATTCGATTTTATGAACAATATGAACTGTAGTTGAGACCGTTGGCTAATATCTAAAACAATTTGAACCATTCACTGTGTAATGGTTTGAAAAAATCAGGAATATATGGATAAGTTTTTTCCATTCCATATCTGTGTAACGGTTTTGTCAAATGACGATGAGCTTTTAAATAAGGCAGGTACATTCCCAACTGTAAATTCCGATTCTTGGTAACGAGCAATTTTGAATCCTTCTTACGTCCACATATTTTGCATTGAAATCCTTTGTTTTTTCCCTCAGATTTCATTCTCATTCCGCAATTATTACACATTGGATTTATCCATACCGTATCATCCATAGTTTTCAAGACTGAAAGATACTCTACATTTAGAATACTGGAATTATGAGAATCGTTCTTACTAACTCCTATACCAATATCAATGTTATCACCTTCAATCAATTTAGATGCAATACTTCCAAGACCAGTAGGTTCATACACTGCCACAGGAAATTTGCTGTTACTAAAATCAGAGACCTCAAATAAAACATGACCGCCACGTAAAATAATTGGTTTTTTTGAAACTTTGCATCTGACATATCCTGCCATGTTGGATCTAATTTTTTTTAAAGACAACTGATTTTGAAGGTGCGTGCTGGTACCTTGATTTGTCCTAAATACCATGAATCCTTCAAGCTTTTCAACAGGTAGGACATAAAGTAGCGCTTTTGTAACAATATAGGGATCTTCTCCCCTAATCCCACAAAAAACAGGATCCGGACCATGTGGAGCAATAAGTATTCTCTCGTGAAAACTATCGAGGCTGTTAAACGTGAAAGGATGGGTTTCTATGCTTATTTTTGATACCCTTGATTTATTAAGAATTCTGGGTGAGCCTTGAAATTCCTTTTTTCTATATGCAATGGCTTCATAGGTGTGATCTCCTTCTAATAATGACCCAATTGATGCCATAGCGCCAATTATGCCCCGTCCATCTCCATACTTGAAAACTTGTATTGAAAGATCTGAAGCTAATTTTTCTGCCTCTTGCACTTTTAACACATCGTACATTGCCCTACTACTAAATTGTCTCAGGGACAGCGGTATGGTATCACTCTCAAATATTGCCAATCCAGGATTGGCCCCGTTACCAATGTCTGAATCTGTCTTGACAATTTTTATCAAATAATCCAATATCTTCTCAGATTGATTCGTCCTAATCCTCAGACATACTCCTCCATTTCCCCTTGTTTTCCAGGGAATATTTGGATTTAATCTTACAAGTAGTGGATAATCGATAAAAACAGAATCATTTTCACTCAATAGTTTTGATGTAATCTTAAAGGCTAGATTTGTCGTGCATCTTCCGGAATAAGAATCAGTGTCATCAAATCCTATATGGAGAACTTTTGAATCACCTAAATCATAATTTGACATATAAATGAAACATTCAAGCAATAGCAGCGATATTAATTTTATTCTAAAGTTCAGATATTACTAGTGGTTAAATTTTTTCTTAGTCTGATTAATACTAAAATTCTATCTTTGTTCTAAGCGTGACAAACGTGACAATAGAGGTGAAATAAGTTTATCAAAAACAGATAAAAAACTTTACAATATACTATGTTTTGTAATTGGTATTTGGATCATGAAAATTATACTTGTTGTTTACGGTCTACTTGTTTTACTTTCAATTTACATCATACATTCTGATCTGCCAATTCTTTATCCAACCAAGACATATGCCGATGTAGCAAACCAAGACCAAGAAAGTTTCGACAAATTTGGCATTAGAGAAATTTATCCGACGAAAGAAAATGGAAGGGAATGGTATATGAATATGGAAAATCCAAAAGATGATGAAAATTTTTCAATTACATTCAATCCAAATCTTACAAGACAAGCCGATGGTTCCTGGAGGATTTCTCTTCCGGTTGTAAGAATGAATGTTGGAACATTGCCCGGACAAACAAATTGGAAGAATGTGGAAATGACCGGCTATGTAAAGCTCGTTTCCGTGATTAAAAATACTACCAATAAAGTGACAGAGAATGATCTAACTTGGTACGCTAGAGGTGGAAAACATAATCCAAAAGTCCCATGCGAGGCAACAGCCTATATGGGTGGGCTTTATGATACTGGAAGAGTTGGCTGGAAAAAAGAACTATGGTTTGTAGGAGGCTACACTGATGAAAGAGATGCCAACAAAGTGACGACGCCATTACTTGATAGGTGGGTTGGATGGAAAGTAGTAATCTATAACATAAACAATAATTCAGAGGTAAAATTGCAGTCATATCTTGACAATACAAATACAAACTATTGGGTTAAAGTCACTGACCTTGTTGATGACGGGGGATGGTACGCAAAAGGACAAGACTCTGATTTTTTTGATCCTAATTGTTCCAAGGATAAGGCCTCCATAATTACTAATTCAGGATCAACTGCTACATTTAGATCTGATAACTTGATTTGGAATTTCAAGAATTTGAGTATCAGGGAAATCAAACCAAGTTAATTTATCAAATAATGTTTTCAGAATTTATCTTGATGATCTGAGAATTAAGATCTCAATGAATAATATCAACTAATTTTTATTAGACTGTATCTCTTATCTAGAATGAAACATCTACTCTGTTTTGGCAAAATGGTCAATAAGGTTATTAATTTCATTTTTTATTTTATGTTTTGCAAAAACACCAAATATTGTTCCAAGTTTTCCAAATTTAATATCCGCATCTATTTTTATTTCTGTCCTTGAATTAGATTTTGGATTTAATTCGATAACCAAGATAGTGCCCTTAGTATCGCCGTCAATTATTTCACTTTTGAGCATTCTATTGGGTTCCAAGGTATGTTTTACTTTTTGTTTTATTTCTTTTCCAGATATTGAAACGATCTCGTCAGTTAGTATGTAACTATCCGATTGTTCTAAAATGCAAAATGATTTGTATTTGTCAGGAAATAGGGTTGGTAATTTACCTATATCTTTTATTCCAGAAAAAATTTTTTCTTGCGACAAATCAATAATTTTAGATGAGGTAACTCTAACCATGACGGATGTAAGAACTACTGATTTTTAAACAATATGTTTCTATATCTGGTTGCAATTAATACATGATGATTAATTTCGAATGAAAAACTTTTATCATGAATTTGAAGTAAATTCTGGTTTGGATGATGTTTGGGAATTCTATACCAATATAAGACATCTAGAAATAGTTAGTCCAAAAGAAATAAAATTGAATATCATGCAGGTATCAGATGAGGTATTAAAAGAAGGAACAGTAGCAGGGTTATCTGGAAAATTAATCATAGCTACAAAATGGTACTCTAAAATAACTTATTTTGGAAAGTATCAATATATTGATGAAATGATACAAAATGAAAACAATATGCCTCCATTTAAAAAATGGAAACATACACATATATTCAAAGAAATTGACTCTTATAAAACAAAAGTCATTGATAAGATTGAATTTGCCATGCCATATGGATTTTTAGGAAATATATTGGACTTTTATATTATATTTAAATTACGCAAAATTTTTAAATATCGAAAAATAGCGACAAAAAAATATCTAGAAAATAAAACATAATTGCTAACTGAATTCCTAAGAAGGAATTTTGGAGTAGTATTTAACCAAAAAAAATGAGATGCATAATGCAAAAATTGAAAGCAATAACATGGTACAAAAAATAAAATCATATGCAGCTGCAGATGGAAAATATTGGGCTTGGTTCTTGTTTACAGTAACTAAAAATAAGTGGCTTTGCATGAACAAACCTGCTATTGTTGGACCTATTGAGCTGCCTATTATTCTTAACAAATTACTAATGCCCAAAGAGATGCCTATTTGTTGGTACGAGCTTTTTACCATTATGATATTAGTACTACTAACATTTGTTAAGGAAAGTCCTATAGATAGGATCACTAAAAATACCGATATGAAAAATTCATTTACTCTCATAAACAAAAGCAAAGAAAATCCCAATGACATTGCAAGAGTACCAATTAGTAGCGGAGTTGTCTGCCCAATCCTGGTTATGATAAATCCTGTTAAAGGACCCAAAATCAAGAGTACTAAAGCAAAAGGCAATTGTACTATTGACATCTGTAATGCATTCTCATCAAAACCTAATGGGTACGGACTTTGAATTAGTATCGGTAGCGTTTGAAATATAGTAAACATAGACATGCCTACAATTAATAAAATAATATTTGACGATAAGATCCCTCTATCTAGAAACAATCTAGAAGAAATAAGTGGAAATTTGGTTTTCCTTTCAACTAATAAAAAAAGAGTAAAGCCTGTACCAAAAATAGACAAGAAAAATAGTGATGCAATTGGAACTCTGGAAATTAATTCATCATGGTTAATGCCTAAACTGTCTGTTCTGAGGAAGGTAATGAACAATAGAAACGATATAATGCTAATGCCTAACAAAATCGAGCCTTTTAGGTCAAATTTTTTGCCTGAACTCTCATTTTTTTGGCCGGAAATTTCAGTCACTTTTTTTTCTACAACTGGAATAAATCTAATGATAATAAAAATTAGGCATATAGCTATTGGAATAATTGAAAAAAATGTTACTCTCCAACCATAGTATTGTACAATAGTTCCACCTATTGCAAGCCCCAACACGGAACCACCAGCGAACATTGAACTTATGATTCCTTGACTTATTGCAAGTTTTTCTCTTGGAAATTGCTCTCTCACAATTCCAAATGTAACAGGGAATACCGAAATTCCAATTCCTTGTAAAATCCTTGATATTAGTAACGTGATAAAATTGGAGGAGAAGGGTGAAATCATAAGACCAACTGTATATATTGATATCAGGATAATCATTATCTTTTTCTTACCGTATATGTCAGACAGTTTTCCACTTACCGGTGTCATAACTGCACCGGCAACAAGATACGCACTTAGAATCCAAGACGAAGAATTGTATGACAAATTAAAATCGTGTATCAGGTGTGGGAGTGCCGGAAGGAGCATTGTTTCAGTATACATGGAAATAGTAGCAATTGAACTAAGAATCGCGAGAGTTGTCCACATTGAAATATTGCTATTTTTTTTACTAAACAAGGTTATCTTTTTTGTTTATAATGAAAGCCAAGGATCAATATATTTTATTTTAAACTCATTCAAAAAGAAAATATGTACCATTTATAATGTAATTTGAATTCAAAAGTCATTCATGTTTTTGTACTGCATGACAATCATTCTATATCATAAAATAGTAATAGACAAACTTGTTTTTTTCATCTATATTTTAATACAAGATGTATCCATTTAATATGAATTCAGGTCTTAATGTCTTCCATTGATGAAATAAAGCAAAGATTAAAGAAAAATTGGTATCAATTTATCAGCACTAATAGTAAAAAATTCTCTTCCAACATCATCGATGGATCTTCGCCACCTTCCATTTCTGTAGGCCAATTTGGATATCCACAAGTTAGAATTGGTCCAATGATTCCTCCTTATCATGGGGACACTTCAGTTTTAGACAGACCTGAAATGTGGATAGGAAAATCCTTAGAAGATATAGTTAACTTTAGGATTAATCTGTTAAAAGGAACAGAAGTACACAATGTGAATGATATGTCAGGGCGATACATTGAATCTTTACAAGAGATGGCTTTGTCTAAAAAAGCTGTTGAGAGCATTGTGACATTTAAAAAAATTCCGTCAATGTATCTAAACGAAATGAGTTTGAGTAAAAATGAATCTGAAGAAATACCCACTATTTTTTCAGCACCTGTGAGTGACTTTAAGATTGTTCCTTCAACTACGGATCGCAAAATTCAAAAAAATTACTATGATGATGATTTATACGCATCAGATGCAATTATTGACCTTTATGACAATGACGTCGCTGTAAGTCATATATCAAAAGTCCTCAGTATGGGAATGCTAGGCAGAAAGAAAAAGCGTAAATTGGTTCCTACTAAGTGGAGTATTACGGCAGCAGATGATATTCTCTCTTTGTATTTATTAAACAAAATCAAGGACAATGCCATTTTGGACAATTATTTTGTCTTTGACTTTAATCATTTGGCAAACTATTATTCCGTAATATTCATTCCTGATGAGATTTGGAGTTTTGAAATGATTGAATCGTGGATTGATAATGATGGAAGGGTACATATAGGCTCAGATTATGAAATAGGAAAGAAGATAGATCATTACCCTTCAATTGCTGGCGCATATTTTGCAGCAAGATTATCAATTACAGAGTATTTGTTCAAGAAAAGAATAAAAGCATCTGTGTTGATTTTACGAGAAATACATCCTGAATATTTCATGCCCCTTGGTGTTTGGCAAGTTAGAGAAGGATTACGAGAATGTCTCAAATCTAAGGCAATACCTTTTGAAACTTTTGACTCAGCATTAAACTATGCAATCTCCAAAACTTCATTATCCAAGATTGAATGGATTAAAAATAGTTCACTTATTAGGAACAAAAAACAGAAAAGGATATCCGACTATTTACGTTAAGGATATATCACTACCGTAGTTGCTAGCGCTTATAGCAGATTGATAAAATTGCAAGTACAAAGTTACCATTTTGATCAAATATCGCCCTGCATCTGATTTTGGTAGGGCAATGATCTGGAAAATGTTGGCGTATTTACGGTAAACATATCATATACTTTGGATTTTGTTCACCAATTGTCTGATCTTTTTTCTTTATAATATCTACATCCATTAGTCTTTCACATGATTGTTTCTCGACACTATTGTTATCATCGAGATTACTAGCCAATGTCTGATTTATTTGTTGATTTTTATTAAATGGATCTACTATGTCCGAATATTTGAATACATCTTTTGTAATTATTTTACAGTTATTGATTTCATTGCATTTTTCCTCATCTATGCCTTCTGTAGCATGGGATTGTTCTATTGCATAAAGCCTTCCGGTAACCGTAGAGATTGAGACTACTGTTAGACTTATTATAATTAAAACTATGGCTGTTATATTTCTAGTCAAGTACATAGTTGTATGCTACTTTGACTTATTTGAATTCTGAAAAAATCATGATTAATAAATTTCGCTTTATTGATAGTAAATAATGTTATATCTAATTCTTATATTAAACTAGAGATTTTGAATGTTGATTAGTATATCTAATCTTCTAATTTTATCAACATGTATATTTTTCTTCACACTTGATAAAAAATACAATTTGTTAGACGCTAGAAATGAATCTTGTAAATGGCAGAAAAATATTTAGATTTTCAAAGAATTTTAGCCATAAATTTACATCCATTAGCATTTATGGCATTATTTGGATTAATCTGCGTTCTAATTTTATCATCCTATTATAATATAGTAAGTGCAGAAACCATAATGTGTAAGTTCGAAAAGAGAACATGCAAGGGAACTGATAGAACAGACGTGCTGGTGGGTAATAAGGATTCCAATAAAATGAATGGTCTTCAAGGCAGCGACTATATACTCGGGCTTTTCGGTAATGATCATATAAATGGTTATAATGGAACTGATTCGATTATAGGTGGAGCAGGTAACGATGTAATTCATGGAGGCGGAAATAATGACGCAATAATGGGTAGCACAGGTAATGATAATATTACAGGTGGATATGGTGCAGACGAAATAATAGGCGGTGAAGGTAATGATACTATTTTAGGAGGCAATGGTCCTGATACCATCATTGGTGGACAAGGTAATGACTTTATTGTCGGTGGTCATGGAGTTGATGAACTCAGTGGTGGTGCAGATGATGACAGTATTTATACTTCAAATAGGAATTCTACAGATTCCGATGGCGCCAAAGATATCGTTAATTGTGGAGAAGGTAATGATGAAGTATGGTTTAACACTAGTATGGATGAGGATGAAGTGAATAAGGATTGCGAGATTCTTCATAAAGGATGAGGCATCACAAATGTATAACAAGTACACTATCTTGATTTATATCTGATTTTTTAAAACCGCGCATATGCAATATCGCAATTAACTATATCTAAGTGCAACTTTTTACATTGTCATAGCATTTTAATTATACAGAGCTGCGTTATTGATATTCGTTCAAATAGCAAAAAGAAATAATTTACTACTACTCACAAGAACTAATAATTTCTGCAAATATTTTTCAACTTATATTTTGAAAACACTTGATGAAATTATAATTAGAAATTCAATATCAATCTTTATTATTTCTGTTACTAGAGAACATATAGTTAAGATAACTAGAATGGTTTAAAATCTATTACACCCCGTATGTCAAAAAGATCAATTTGTTGCGCAAAATCTCTTGCTTTTTCGCCTTCCATATCCTCAAAACATTTGTCATAAAAAGGACAGTGTGGGCATTTGCTTGATTTTAACGGTTCGATTAATCTAGGAAGAATTGATACATCATGGCTCTTTAGCGCGTCCACTAGCATATTCTTCCTCAGTACCATCTCATTTCTTAATATCTCTCTTGTGATATCGTTTTTGGGCAAATAAACTGACCAACTTTCTATTCCGACATCTTTCCCATCGGCGGGTCTAAAGAAATATTCACCTGACTCATCCTTCTTTATCAATCTCATCTCTCTAATATTATATCTAATTGAAATAATGCCGTTTTCAATACCACTCATGATGAGATAATATAAAAGTTGTCTTAGATAGGAACGAAAAGTATAGTCATTTATATCAAGCCTTTTGCCTGTAACTGTATCTTTGAGTTCTACTATTACCTTTTCAGCAATTGTATTTTGCATTATATCAGGATGGGCTACTATCTCATCCATTTCTAACTGGGCTTGTGACACACCAATTTTTGCGAGCTGTGTAATTGCAAATTCACTTGATTCGCCTCTAACAAAATGATGTATCGATTCATAGGTGATCGGGTCGTTTTCCGGATAAATGCGTGAATAGTACTGTTTTCTTATACAGGAGCTTGGAAGTATATCTGATACATGAATTGGAGCAAGATCAACCCTATCTTTTTTTCTCTCGTTATATCTTGATCTTAGATTATTTTTTAATAGATTTGTGAATCCCGAGTCAGGCCTTATAGTTATTGGCATGATTTCCTAGTTCTTATTAAGTTAATGCTTCTTTATAGTTATTTTATTGAATTGGGTCTTGGCAGGTAAAAAAATATTTTATATATTCCACATTAAGAATAGAATCTACGAAAGAAAAAGTCAATGTCTTGGGAATTGGAAGCAGCATGAGAGAAAATTCATTTAGTACAACTGCTCTAAAAAACGTCCTTGAAATTATTTCTGTCAAGTACAACGCTGAAGCAAGACTGGTTAATCTGCAAGAAACTGAGATGCCTATCTACAGGCCAAGCACTCAATCCGAAAACGAAAATGTGAAAAGGATAACTAAGGACGTAAGTTGGGCCAATGTATTTGTTCTGGCCTCACCCGACTATCACGGATCTATGTCAGGAACAATGAAAAATTTTTTAGATTATTTTTGGAAAGAATTTTCTGGTAAAACATTTGGATATATCGTTTCATCTCATGAGAAGGGGTTAACAGTAATGGATCAAATGAGGACAGCTGTCAGACAGTGTTATGCCTGGAGTTTGCCGTATGGAATTTCTATTAATGAAAGAGAAGATCTGAACTCTAGCGGTCAGATTGTGAACAAAAAGCTACAATCAAGATTGGAAATGCTTGCTAGGGATTTGGTTGTCTATGGAGGATTAATTTATTGGCAATTTGTGAGAGACAAGAACACTTCTGAAGCCAATACCTTTGCACATTATTACATCTAGTCAATGATGCAAGATAAAATTGGATGTGGGAATAAAACGTTGCAATTTTATTGTGATGTAAGAAAACCCTAAACTAATAAGTTAACTTTGTTTAGGAATTCCTATTATAAGTGCATGTAGAGCAGGACTAGAGGAAACCAAGAAATGCTAAGTCTAGATACTTCAATCTTCGATCAAAGTAAAGATAGTCTATCAATATTCTTTGATAAACCATTCTGGATATGGGATCATGGTCTTCACGGGAGGCAATATATAAAAACTAACGGACACTGTTGTTTTAATCATCTAATATCCCTACCTACGAAAGCCGATAAACAATATCCATTGTTCCATTTCCAGGCACTTATCTTTGATACTCTAGAAAAAAATCAGAATGTTTGGATAAAGAAGGCAAGAGGAATTGGAATCACTACTTTTATGTTAAGATATCTTGCTTGGAAAATCTTATCATCGTCTGAGTTGGATGATAAATCCATATTTATTGTCTCAGGAAACAGGAAGGAATTCTCTGAGAATATAAAGAGAAACTTAAGACAATTATTCGAAAAAAGATTTCCGCTTCTAAGACTAGAATCCAAATACACGGAATTGTGGTTAAAGAAAACATGGATTAAAGTTATGACTACTAGGAATATAATGGACATTGAGGGATATTTTGATGCAGCTTATCTATTTATTGATGAAGCAGATAACCTAGATCTCAGAGATCAAAAATTATTAGAACACGCAATCTCTGTCTATGCAGAAAAAAGTAAAGGCAAAACAATAATGGTTTCGACTCCAAATGTTACGGGAGGGTTGTTTGAAAGAATAGAAAAAGATACGAGCTCAAAATATGCTAAACTAAAATTGGATTATACTTATGGACTAGGCACAATATTTGATAAAGCATTCATAGAAAAGAAAAGATTAGAACCTGAATTTGAGAGAGAGTATAATTTAAAGTATAAAAGAAGATAACGTTACTTTATCTATTTTTCAATGTGACTCGAGTTGGTATTTATTTATTTATTTAAATATCACTTTTTCATGTTAATTCATTATCTTGCTTATTTCAGGACATAAATCGGATAGAGGATTACTTCGAGAAAATAATGAAGATTCGTTATTCGTTAACGACAAAGTTGGTGTATACATTATAGCTGATGGAATGGGTGGACATAACGGGGGCGAAATTGCTAGTTCCATCGCCGTAACTAATTTAGGAAATGTTCTCTCACAAAGACTTAAAGTAAATAAAGACAGTGATATTGGTTCTATTACACAGAAAGCCCTTCAAGAAACAAATAAAGAAATCATTCTAAGAAGGAAAAATCATGTTGAGCTCATGAATATGGGAACGACATTGGTGCTCTCTATATTTTTTAATAATATTTTTTATTTTTCACATCTGGGTGACAGTAGAGCCTATTTATATAAAAAAGAAAGTAAACTAATTCAACTAACTTGCGATGATTCTTTGGTAATGGAAATGGTAAAGTCTGGAATGATCACTGATGTTGAGGCAAGAACGCACAATTTAAAACATATTGTTACCAAATATCTAGGATCTGAAAATTTTGCAGTACCTGAGATCCAACAATGTTATGTTGGGCAAGAGGATTGCATTATTCTCTGTTCAGATGGCCTTACAAATTTGTTAGAAGATGAGGAAATTGAATTAGCAATTAGGGAAAATATTTCCAAAGGCCCACAAACTTCATGCAATATTTTGGTTGACAAAGCAAACAGGAAAGGCGGGGACGACAATATTACTGTAATCATAATTCAAAATAACTAAATGGATTTGACCCTAATGAATTTATGAATTTAGCAATTGTATATTTACGAAAACATATGAATATTCTAAATATGGTTCTTGAAAAAAATTCTACCTCATTATTGAGAACTTATAATGTGGTTATAGAAAAATTGTAAAAAATAGTAAATCATCCTTCTGGAGATGACAACAGAGTAAATATATTTCCATCTAAATCCTTTACCTGTGATAATATACCGCCCCATTCCTGCTTTTCTGGCTTTGAGATGTCCACGCCCTTGGCTTTGAGCTCTTCATACGTTGAATGAATATCTGATGAAAAAAACCAAACCCCAGTGTTTTTTCCTATCTTTTTTTTGGCTGATTCTAATTCTTCGGGAGACATCATTTGTGAATTAGGTTCCATAATGCTCAAAGTGGATTCAGAATCTTTAGGAGCTACCTCTATCCACTTTCCACCCTGAAAAGGAACATTTAGTCTAATATCAAAGCCAATTTTTTCTGTATAAAATTTTACTGCTTGTGCCTGATCTGATACCATTACAACGACACCGCCTATTGTATTAATCATTTGTGATATTATCTTAAATAAAGAATTATTATAAAGTTGCTCTAATCGTTGACATATCTGTCGGCCTATTGATTAAGGTTAAAAGTAGCTTTATGCCAATAAATAAATACAAATTCCTTGAATAATGAATTGGAACTCGCTTAACTAATTTTGGATCTACGGCCAGCTTTTTTTATCATTGTTTTATTCCAATATATAGTTGTAATTGTTTCAATTAATTATTAATTACCCCAATGCTCATAATTTTGCTGAGAGAATATTGACGGAGAGTCTATTTTTACGGGCTGAGGAAAGTGAAAATATTCCAAAAACTGATGAGGAGATAGAAGATGATTTTGAAGATGATTTAGAAGGTGATCTTGATGAAGATATAGAAGATGACTTTGACGAAAGTGTAGAAAGAGAGTAGATATTGCAATATATGACCCGCACATTGAATAACTATCATTTAAGAATTAACATAAGATCTTGTCAAATTTAGTAGGAGTGTAATGAATATACGAATATAGAATTGCCCGATATCAAAACCCAGGCATTAGCAGTAGAATTGATTTTAATTAAGAGAACTGAAGAATCACTCCAATTACTTTCTAGAGTTTACAATGTGCAGCCACCAGAAATTGTGGTTGGTACCATCAAAGGGAAAAGAAAAACCGTATATGCTGTATATGTTCATAAAGAAAGACGTATCTATGCTGTAAATTCTGATGTCTTTTACAATCCGTTCATCGTTTTACATGAATTTTATCATCATTTGAGATTCAGGGGATTGGAGCATAGAGGTTCAGAAAAAAGCGCAAATAATTTTGCATCAAAATTCATCGACTCATATCGTATTACAAAGTTACAGAAAAAACTAGCTCATGACAAAATTAATGGAAAATGATATCTTGTAAAATCAAAATTGCAAAAATGTTAAATCTGTCAAATGTTCAAGATGTTTCTTTGAAAGGGAATCAGTTATTTTTTTTAATTCATTTTTTGCCTTTGACGAATAAGAAATATACAAATTTTCCATCCGTTCAATAAACTCTGCAGATTGTTTGTTGTTTCTTACCAATATGTTAAACAATCTATCTTCATTATTCCAATCCATGATATCATCATGTATCTGATATGCTATACCTAGCAAATGTCCAAAGCTTCCCATTGCATAAATTTCTTCTTCTGTGCCTCCTCCAAACAATGACCCTATTTTAGACGCAGCTTCGAATAATGACGCAGTCTTATTTTCAACTACCTTTATGTAATCGTCGTCTTTCAAATATGGATCTTTGATGAGCCTTATTTCCATCATCTCTCCCTCGCTCATCTTTGTTGCTGCCTTTGATAATTCGGCAGAAACCTTGGCATTATTAATTTTAGTGCATATACTCAAAATTATCCCAAGAACAAAATCCGCGGTAAGGATACTGCTATTATAACCATATTTTATATGAAATGATGGTTTACCTCTTCTATAATCTTCTTTGTCTATAATGTCATCATGAATAACAGATTCAGTATGTAACAACTCTATCGCACAGGAAGCCAAAAACATGTCTTCTGTAACATCCACAGTCACATGTTTATTAGCTGAAATTGTCTCTGCCGACAAAACTAGTATAAGCGGTCTTATTCTTTTCCCACCATCCGACGCATACCGTAATGGTGTATAGAATTCTGACCAGGAATACAGGTCTAATTCGCGGCCAAGATATTTGTCAATTTTTGACAAATACGAACTAAATTGTTCCAAAAGCGGATTAGCTTCTATATTTCTTCTATTCAAGAATGGAATCTAGCCTAAACTAGTGTTCATTTATTGATATTTAATTCTTTTACAAAGATGAATTTCAAATTATTTATTATCTTATCAAAATGTTATGGGGATACATGATTGATTTTCTGTTTATACCTGTCATGTCTAAATTTGATAAGTCATGCTCCGGCCGGGATTTGAACCCGGGATCTGCGACTCGAAAGGCCACAATGCTTGACCGGACTATGCAACCGTAATTCTATTTACGAGTACTACACCACCGGAGCTACTAGCATGATGTATAATTCACAATAAAATAGTTTACGGACCAAGAAAGTAAGTTGCGAATTGTCAGTTTTAGAATCTTATTGGATTTATGAAGACTTGATCTCATGAATAAAAAATAATTTTAAAATAATTTGCTATTTTCACACAAGGTTTTATTATAGGTTATCGATGAATAATATTGATGACTAGACTTGTTTACAAAATAGATCAGGAAGTAGAGAAAAAAAGTCTTTTAAAACATCCATTCTATAAGATGTGGTCAAACGGCGAATTAAGTTTACATCAATTACAGGGATATTCTCTGGAGTATTTTCAACTAGTTAAGGCAGTTCCAGAAATGGTTAACAATATCAAGTTAAAGTTACAAGATTCAAATCTACAAAATAGAGTTGAAGACAGTCACAAAGAAGAGTCAAGTCATATTCAACCTTGGATAAGTTTTGCTACGTCTCTTGGAATACCAAAACAAGATTTATTGAATTATGTTGGTAATGAAAAAACAAAGAATGCAGTTTCTTCTCTTGTACAATTAACTGAGAAATCAGTCGATGAGGGTATATGTGCAATGTACGCGTACGAAATAGATCTGCCTAATATTAGCACATCAAAGATAGACGGCTTGAATAAATTCTACAACATGTCAAGTTTTGACGCAACAAACTATTTTAAAATACATCAGGAAGCAGATATCAGACACGCAGAAATATGGAGAAGCATTATTAAAGATATTCCAGACCACAAACATGAACTCTGTTTCAATGCCGCAGCAAGCTCGCTTGATGCACAGAACTTATTGTTGGATGCTGTTTATGAAAAGTACATAAGGCCTTATAATTAGTGGAATTAATCAGTGCAATTAATTAGTGCAATACATATTAGTTTGCAATACATTGAATGAAAAGATGATTATTATTGGTGAAATTCTGAGACCCTAAATTTTTTTGGTTTATTTTATTCAAAACCTTTATACGTATTTTAGTATCGAAAAACTTTTGTCGGGCCCATAGCTCAGCCTGGTTAGAGCGACCGGCTCATAACCGGTCGGCCGGGGGTTCAAATCCCCTTGGGCCCAGTAACTATAAGGACTCAAATACTTGTGCGTATATAAACTACCAGATGATGGAGGATAAAGTCTGATGCCCACTAAACTCCCGACTACAGTCAAGAAGATAAATTTAGTACCAAACAAGAAAAATTCTGAATTGAGCAAAGTAACGTAGGTAATACCTAAAACCAGAAGTTACTGTAACACGAAATAATCATTTTCTGTTAGATTTATTTATGGATTTTTTTGTTCATTTCTAGTAGACCTTTTTTCTATTAAGGCCAATTATTCATGACTTTTTCTAATCCATCTACTCCATTACTTAGCACAATTTCATCAATAGAAGGAATTTTCATAATACCTTTCGCAATATCACTGTCTTGAGAATAAATAAGATCAACGTAAAAAATTCCTAGCATTAAGTTTTTTAATTATTCCAGCTCGAATTACTTGCCTAGATTCATTCCACATTTCTTCTGGTACTTTAAGCTCCGCTGGCTTGTATCTTGGCATAGACTAATAAATCAATCAAGATATATAAAATAATTACATGAGCCCACAGTAAGTTGACACAGCTTACCTAGCAAATTAACTAAATTACAATTAGAAAAACAGATCATCTTTATAAAGTTATTAGAGAAGCAGACAAAATTCATAAATCTATTACTGACAAAATTAAGACTTCGATAAGCAAGAGACTATTCATTTTATTTTCTCGAATGGTATAATCAATTATACTGCTGGGGACATTATATTTTTAAATCTTGTAAATTCTGCTTGTCTTTCTTTCCTTCGATATATATTCATCCTTACCGAAGGGGTGCCCGCCAAAGCCATGCCTCATTAGAGCAATGGCTTTGTAGGTGTCGCTCTCCTTGGTGCGCGATTTGAAGAGCTCCATGACAGATTGAGATATTACGGGAATGGGAATTTCCTTATTAATGGCTTCCTGGATTAACCAGTCGACCTCCCCAGTATCTTCAATATAGCTCTCCATCTTTTGAAAATTTGGTCCTTCTCTCAGACCTTGTTCCATCAACTCGACCAGCCAACTTCTGATTACCGATCCATTCGACCAATTTTTGAAAATTTGAGCTAGGTCAAGTTCAAAATTACTTTGACGTAGTAAAGCAAGGCCTTCACCGATTGCTTGCAACATGCCAAATTCTATACCGTTATGAACTAGTTTTACAAAATGGCCGCTCCCTGGACCGCCTGTATGTATATATGCATCCTCATTAAGTGCAAGTTTTTTTAAGATAGGTTCAACAATTTTTACGCCATTGTCCCTTCCTCCTATCATAAAACATCCTCCATGTCTAGCACCTTGTAGTCCGCCGCTGGTTCCGCAATCTAAAAAGTAAAATCCTTTTTGCCATAATTCTTTTTCTCTTTTTATAGAGTCCAAATAGAAAGAATTACCACCATCCATTATCACATCCCCATTTTCCAAAAACTGGCAAACTTCTTGTAGGACTGAATCAACTGTGTAGCCTGCAGGTAAAGATAAGTAAATAATTCTAGGTTTATCTAGAAAGGAAACAAAATCAATGTAATTCTCAACAATCTTTATTCCCTTTTCTTCTAGCTCGGGTTTTTTGCTTCTAGCCTTCCCTACGACATGTATATTTTTCTCTAAAGCCTGAAGAGCAAGGTTTGCACCCATTTTGCCGAGACCTATTATTCCTAATTTCATAACCTATCACTTATTGACTGCAAACAACATATTTAGTCATTAGGAAGCCATTTCATATGTTTAAGTCAGGAGTGAACCCGCCAAAGGCCAAAAACTCAACCATTTCATCTCCATCATTAGTAATTGAATGCAATGTCTTCTCAGGTATATGTATAACATCGCCGTCTCTAAATTTTGCAGTCTCGCTACCTATTTTGATGCTTCCCTTCCCTGAAATAATATAATAAATTTCTTCATGATCCTCATGAGAATGGGCTTCATAGGATAGACTTGGCTGAAGTCTGGCCAGCGACACGTATGTTATTGTCTTTAGGCATTGGTATGTTGGCTCGACTTGGGAATCAATATCACCATCTGTTTTTGCGCCTTGCATCGAAAGCAATCGCCAATCCAAACCGCTTCTGTGAGCTATTGTCGGATGCACGGCTCGCCAATTTCTTATTACAACCATGCTGGTATAGGAACCTAATTGCTAAAAGCAATTTCGCTAATCTGAAATATCAAATACTATGGTTCTTGCAGGAGAAGCGTCTAGACCCTCAAGTGCTAATGGAAGACAGACAAGAAAAACTCTCTTATTTACAAACTTTTTTAATTTCGAGTTCAAGTTCTCAATAATTCCTATGCCTGAAGAAAGCAACTTTTTATGAGTTAGAGCTTCTTTAGAGCCGTATTGTTCTACGCTGAATGTATCTATCCCAACAGATTTGATTTTCTGGTTTATAATCCAGTCTGCTGCTGCGGGGGTTATGTATGTAAACTTTTTTCCGACTTTATTCATATAGTTATCATGCCAATAATTGCTTACTCCAGTGTACAAAAGAAGTATATCATTAGTATTGACTACCGAAGAGTAACTACTCAATTCCTTATCAGTAATTCCTTCACCGAGGGCCTTTTTGGAGAAATCCAAGACTATTGCTTCGCCTATAAACTTGCACAAGGACTCCTTTTCAACACCATTGCCATCTTTAAAGAAATGCTTCTGGGAGTCGACATGGGTACCAGTGTGAGCACCGAGTGTTATGCGACTTAGATTTACCTTGTCTCTTTCCAGATTCAAAACTGACTCAAATTTAGGACGTGGATCTCCTGAATAAACGGGTATGTCTTCACTGATTATATGGCTAATATCCCAAAATTTTTTTGAAATAGTTATCTTAATGCTTTCACTATTTGCTTGCTTTCTATTGGCCAAGGTCAATCAAGCCCCCAGCTTATCTTCTTGTAGGCATTCACTTCGACAAAGGGCGCCTCGCCTTCTTTCCAGGGATCTTGCCTCACCCACTCAAACTTTCTATCAAAAATATCATATAATCTCTCGAATATCGTACCACGCTCAATGAACTTTATTCTTCCGTGAATTATAACTGCTCTATTGTTCACAGAAGAATAGACGTCAACTACTAGGGCGATCTTAGGATTTTTTTTAAGATTCTTGTACTTCCTTGTCTCATAATCAGTCGCGAAGTAGAATAAGCCTTTTTCAAAAAAGTAGGAAACAGGCGCTACATGTGGAGTATTCTCAGGGGAAATAGTTGCTATCCTACAAGCCTCATTGCTTGAAAGAAACTTTATTTCATTGGGAGAGAATTTTATCTTTTCTTCATTTCGTAGTTGATCATTATCTTTCATTTTGATTCAGAAGAACAATTTCATCTGGCAGTTAAAATTCATTTAGGGAATTTGAGTGACAGCCTTATCTTGAGAATTTAAAATTGGCATCAAGGAACGTCCCCTTTCTGGTGGTGTTCAACGGTTATGTGTCTTTGCATGTCGCCGAAGTTATCGAATTTCATCCCACAGGACCTACAAGTAAAATGTTTAGATATATCGCCCTCATCTTCCGGAGAACCTCTAGTCGATTCCATGTTTCATATTATTTTTGGACAAATAAGAGTCTAGCTCAGAATAACAAAGTCTTATAAAATTTAAGGAGCGTAGTAAATTGTGAGCGATGATAAATATTCTACTGCAAAGTGGCAACCGTTTAAGGAACTTGCAGAAACATTTCTAGAAAAGACACAGGGCCAAGTCCTTCAAGGAGTAAACCCCGGAGGAATTTATCAGGCCTTTTGGTGCAGAGATGCTTCCTATATTTTGATGGATTGGTTTTTGTCGGGAAATATTCATGGAACTATGCAGCAAATCCATCAAATATGGTCACATCAGATAACGTCTCCTTCAAATGAAAAGATTGTGTACGGAAGAGGCTCAGTAGATATGAAATTTTTATCAGAGATTTATGATGATAACAAGGGAAAATTTAAAGGCGCCTTGCCAACTACAATTTACCAGGCAGGCTTCTCCGAAGTATATGGACAAAGTCCAGATATTGATTCAACTGCCTTGATGATCTCAGCCACCGCTTGGATACTAGCTAAATGTGTTAAAAAGCAGGACTCCATAAGTGAATCCCCCAGAAAGGCTTCTGATACTTCAGATTATTATTCAGGACTTTTACTAAAGGTGGGAATAACAGACCCATTCAAGGTTACGGATTTTGTAGTACCTAAAATGTTTAGCGCAGTCGACTATTTGGGTAGTAGAGATATAGATGATGATGGACTACTGGAACAAAGTCATAATGAAGATTGGATGGATACAATTCTGAGAGCAGGAAAAATAGTATATAGCCAGGCTTGTTGGATTTTAGCGCTATCTAATTTTGCATTACTACTTGATAGTATCGGCAAAGTTAGAGAATCGGAAAAAATGTCCGAACTCGCAAAACGTACAATCAATGCAGTCGACAACATTTTGTGGTCCGAAGAAGATAATAGTTACGTTGACATCCAGGTGAAACATCATATTGGTGGACCATATAGGACGCTGATGCAGGACGTCTCACTTTATTTGATAGCTGCTAAGGGACACCTTTTTAGGACTGATACTGAACAAGAGAACAGAATTAACAGTAACAAAGTGGACTATGAATCTTCACAACGGATTCATCACAGGTCCTTAAATACGTTGGATACCATGAAAAAGAGATTATGGAAAGAAGTCTGGCCTCTAGTGACGGAGGTTGAGCTAAAATCAACAGGGCCATGGGTACTTAAACCATATCAATACCATAATAGAACAATTTGGCCATGGTGTACTGCTTTAGAAATATTAGCAAGGAGTAAATTTAATCAGATTGACGAATGCACGGCGTTGCTTACTGAGCTGTCTTCAGGCCAGCCATACATGTTTAGTTTCTATGAATGGATAAATCCATTGAACATGCATCCAGAAGGAGCTTTTCCGTTCCGGACAGGTATATCAGCCGTAAGACTAGCAATTAGCGACATTCTCCAACAAGGAAACGTAGTGCAGAGCTAAGAATTTGCCTTTTTCTTGTGCTTCTCTAAGTCGTGAGATGACGGCAGTAAAAAACTTGGGTAAAGTGTCATACCGCCATCTACAAAAAAAGTGGTTCCGGTAACATAACTCGCTTTGTCCGAAGCCAAGAATTCAACTATATTTGCAACCTCATCAGCGTTTCCAACCCTACCCATAGGAATTTTATCGATTACTGCCTCCATTAGTTTTGTGTTCTCTTTAAGTTCACGATTCATCTCCGTCTGTATCGCACCAGGAGCAACCAGGTTAGCGCGAATATTGTTCCTGGCTAATTCTAGAGCCATGGTTTTTGTCATCATTTCGATTCCAGCTTTCGATGTCGCATATGGTATATAGTGTGGCTTGGGTATTATCTGATGGACGGATGAAATATTGATTATATTTCCTCCCTTTGGATTTGCTTGTTTTAGCATTTGCTTTACAGCTTCTCTGCTACAAATGAATGGGCCTGTAAGATCAACTGCTATTACCTTAGACCACTCAAGCAAACTTGTTTCTGTAAAGGGTATATCTTCTTGAATACCTGCGTTATTTACCAGAACATCAATTCTATTGAAGTGATCTACCGACTGGCGAATCAAACTTATACAATCTTTTTCATTTGAAACATCCGCTTGAATTGCAATTGAATTACAACCCATACTTCTAATCTCATCTGATACAGCTTCTGCCTCAGTTTGGTATCTTGCATTAGTTACGATGCCCGAATAGTCCTTGGATTTTGCCAAAGCAATGGCAATTGCCCTTCCTATGCCTTTGCTTGAACCTGTTATCACAGCTATCTTACCTTTCATACTGAATACAGAAATAGGGATACTAAGACTAAATATTTGTCCTTGGAAGGACTTCTCTTATGGAGAAGGTAAAAGCTCTATCACCTATTAACTCCTTCCTTCATTTAGAATATGGAGCGGGGTCTTTTGATCTCAAAAGACTGAAAGCGTTCAATCGTTGTTTACAAGCATAGCACCGGCCGCAATGGAATTTTCCTTGCCTATGACAGCTCCATGTCAGCTCAATTGGTACCTTTAATGTCTTTGCCAACCGAATTACATCAGGTCGCGACTTGTCCTTTAAAGGCAAAAAAATTTTGCAATCAATGGAACTCACCAGGCCTTGTAGCATTAGTTCATTCATTTTTCTGAAGTAAGACTCGGTTGCATCATTGAATATTTTGCCGTCTGTGGAGTTATGTCCACCTACCAAATTACTTATCTTGTTTACCTGAGCAAAGTAACCGGCTATTGAGTAGAAAATTAAGTTTCTTAAGGGAATATACGATTGTGAAGGCTGGCTGTTGAACTTCCTTTTGAAATGAGAGTAATCTGATTTTTCTTTAATAAATGGTATTTTCACTTCAGTCAGATTGACCTGAGCTAATTTTGTGATGGCCCGAGCCGCAATCTTTTCGCGATTTATTCTCTCATAATAGTTGAAAGTTATGGCTTGTACTTGGTCAAACTTATTTTTTGCCCAGTAAAGGCTAGTTGCTGAATCCAATCCGCCAGACATTAACACAAGTGCTTTTTCAACCACGATTTGTCACCAGACTCCTGTATGAATTTCCGTAGCGCTTGTGCAAACCTCCAATGTCAAAGTATGAGAATAGGAAGCCGACTTGGAGAATATGCAGCCTGAGAGCAGTTCTGAAGATAAAGTGGGACTTGAAGAGAAACGGTTATCAATCCTAGATCCTTGTTATCAATACGAAAGTCTCTGTCAGAAATATAAGTCAAGCTGATATAGGGAAAATTGTACAACTTCAGCGTAAAATTTACCCGGAAGTTGCCTCTGGAACGCTTTACGCCCCTTTTTTCATAGAAAAGCATTTACGTGTACTTCCAGAAGGCCAATTTTGTGTCGAAATTGACGGATTAATCGTTGGGTCAGCAACTAATTTGATTGTGTTACTGCAACCGGAATACCGAGATCATTCTTGGTACGATATTGTTGGTCATGGTAACTCAACCAGTCATAATCCGAAAGGCGACACTCTTTATGCCGATGACATTTTAACCCATCCATCATATCGACGTCAGGGTATCGGCACGGCATTAATGAACGCTAGAAAAGAATTATGCCTGAAAATGGGCTTGAGAAGAATAATTGGGGGAGGAAGGCTGTACAATTATTGTCTTTATGCAAACCTTATGTCCCCTGATGATTACGCGAAGCTTGTTGTAAAAAAAATGTTAGTTGATCCGGTCCTGTCCTTTGATCTTAGGAATGAATTCAAATTTATTAGGATACTTTCGAACTACATTGCTGACAGCCGTTCGTTAAACTTTGCTAGTTTTATTGAATGGACAATGACCAAACCTGGACAGATAAAAAAAGTTCTAGCGAGATAACTAGTTGTTTGTCTAGTACCCTGTAAATTCTTCGACTTTTATTCTGTCAGCTGGAATTTGAAGATTCAACTCTAGTATATTCCGCATAGCATTTAGCATTGCTGGCGGACCGCATATATAGAATATAGATTTCTCTATATCTTCAGCATCAAGATACCTTTTTAACATGTTCATATCTATCCTTCCTTTTTCTCCCTTCCACTGATTGCCCTCATTTTTATTTTGTTCTTCGGATATTGTATAAATGATTCTAAGATTCTTATTTGTATTTGTGCAAATGTCAAAATCCTTTTTGAACAATATATTTTGCCGATTTTTGTTCGAATCAAACATAATAATCCTCATAGGCAAATTCTTATCTGTAGCATACTTTATCATGCTCCTGAAGGGAGTAACGCCTATGCCTCCAGAAAGAAGTATTGCGGGCCTCGAATAGTCTTCGTGTAGAGTAAAGTTTCCTTGGGGTCCGCGTACTTTAACTGTTGTCCCTTTTTGTAATGAATCCAGCCTCTTTTTATAAGGACTATCTCTAATCCTCGTACTGATGAGGATAAACTCTTCCGTAGGAGACGAAGCGATGGTAAAGTGTCGAATTGGACCCTTTGGGTCATTATAGACGTTTCCAATATCGAAGAACGCAAATTGTCCAGCAATATACTCCAAGGTCCTTCTATCTTCGTCCTCTACCTGCTTGCTTAGCTTCAAGGTTAACATGTCTGTCCCCTCAAATACCTGTCTTTCTAGGAGTACCAATTTATATTCTGAGGATGGAACTTCTTTACTTTCTTCTTTAACTTCTGTGTCTGAGACAATGTTAACCATTATATCATCTCCTTCTACTTTGACTTGATAGGTCGCCTGTGATTCCACAGCCGGCGGAGCATTTACCTCTCCAGTCCTCATATCAAATTTAGATTGATGCCAGGGACACTCTACCTCATATCCTTCGAGTTTGCCGTCAGCAAGTGGTCCACCTTCGTGGCTGCAAATGTTATTTATAGCAAAGTATTTTCCATCAATGTTAGCTACACAAATATTTTGACCATTAACTTGAACTTCCTTCATATCAGAAACGGGAATATCGGTTGTATTTGCAACTTTTACAAAGCCGTTGTTTTTCAAAGTGAACTATCCTATCAGAACTTTGAACGACAAATAATAAATTAGTTACACCGAAACGTTTTGCCAGGTTAATTTTCCATCTTGTTGCTGGGATCTAGATGTCCACATGAAATTGCTTTGTTAAAGATTAAGCATATTAGATTAAATGTTATTGTCTTGATATTACAAATATACACATTAGACCCACTCATGAAAGTCTTTAAATATTAACATACCACTTGGTCGATTTAATAATTAATCATGAAGGTAAAATATGTGATAACTGTGGAGATTTGGTCGATCGGTTGGTTCCTCTAAATGACTCAACCAGAACTGGCAGATGGTGGTGTTTGAAATGCATATACAAAGAATGTAAACGCTAAATTTGATGCCGGAACCGAGAATGAATAACCACGAATAAAGCGATTTCGAAAGTATAAAAATTATGCATTAAAGAGATTGTAATTTATCGATTAAACTAAGAAAGAGTTAAACTTCGTAGATAACTAGAGCTGAATAATTGACGTCTGAATTTTGTCTAGTCCCCTCCACAGGTTTGGCTGCAGAGGAAAATTTTATGTCAATAAGTTTGAAGGTGCTGCCGTGCTGCTTTGTCATCTCTTCAATAAATTTATCAATATTTTCAGTCACTGAACTTAAAATTTCTGATTCAAAACCTATTGTCCCTATCATATGGAACTTAAACATTTAAAGGATAAATACTTTATTTGTCGGCTCCCTCTCCTTTCAGAGATTTATGCTTTAAATTGATTAGTTCACGATATGCAACTGTGGGTCGAACAGTTCCTTCGTTTAGAATTGCAGGAGAAATGGAAAGAAGAAAGTGGAAACCATTTAGAGCTCTATTGGATAAGAAGGATAGAAAAATATTTGATGAAATGTTTTCCTATTCGCGATTGTATAATTCTGCAGGTGTGATGGCTTGCAGACCTGTCGTAGTGCATCCAATCCTTAAGTCGATTATATTTGAACATTACAAGCAATTGAGAAAAATTAACACATCAAGACGATATGAATATTGATAAGTTAGTCCGAAGGAAGAACTAAGGGGACAAGTCAAATGGAAGTATCAAAATAGAAGGACCTATAATGGGCTTATCTTTCTTTAATGTTTTAGGAACATTTGGATTTTGGAAATTTATAATAGGTTTCTTGATCTTAGTCTCATTATTCATTTAATGACATTTTGCTTTTAGTTGTTTCTTATGTGATATAGGATAATTGTCTTTTAATTTCTTCTTTGCTGTTAGTTTCTGCTGTACTTTCATCGAGTGCTTTAACCATGTCATCTAAAAATGCTTTTAGTGCCGCTCTATGGTCTTTATTATTATAATATTTATTGATCATTACGGCCTTGGTTTCTTCATCTTCTATCCATCCAAATATTTTATCTAATGCATCTAACTTCATTTGTTCTTGTTTGTCGTTGTTATTATCTGTAGACATTTTCTTTCTTTATTTTATTTTATTTTATTATTTAATTGCTTCTAACTTACCACTAGATCTATTCCATTCTACACGTACACCATCTTTGTCTTTTAGTATTCCTATTGAAGTTTCTTTATAATATCCTTATTCTGACATTTTCCTAATTCTTCTATTGATATATCGCAAAAGGCATCCCCAATTGAAAGATCCTCCACGTTGCAAATAAGGTTAATTAATTGAATATTTGAATAAAGGTCAATAAGAATATAAGATTTTCTTAATGTTACCATCCAAGAATACAAATATTTTTATAACAATTATATCAGCAACGAAATAAATATTAACAACTGATGGGAGGAGTTAATTTGATTGTGGTAGTTGCATCTAAAGTATCATTATAACTTGACTGTGATTTATCCAAGCTATATTTATTATCTATAGCACTCTTCATTGATATGATAACTCTCTCCATTGATTGCGGATTACAGATATAATTATCACTTATGAGATTATACAAATTTTGTAAGAAAAACATATGTTCCTGGACAAAATTCATAGATAAAAGTCTATCGTGATGGGTAGTAACAAAATCAACCTCTAATCTGGCTTTAACAGTGGATGGGTTAGCGTCCAGAGATTATGGGAACCAAATCTAGACATAAAGGGAAAAATATAAAGCTAAGTGGTACGTCCGTAATTGTATCAGAATCCTAATTTTGGACCGATAGCGTCCGTGGGTACCGCCGGGTCCAGACCTAACCGTTTGACCTAATATTATGTATGAAATGTAATAGGGACTAATTTGTCTCCAGCCGCTCCCGCTTGTGTTGTTACCAGATAATAGTAGCCAATTTCAAATGCCGATTTCATATATTGTGTGAACCCTGTCCATAATGGGACCAAGCAGATTTGAATCCATTATCCAAATTAACTACTTATTGAATACACAGTGAATGAAATTTGCAAGTGCAAATTTTGATTTTGCTTCAAAATATTCGCTAGCTCAAGTAGACTTCAGGTTTGCTTTGGACTATGAACATAATTAGTATAGGCACTCACAGATTGTCGTATCAAATATACGATCCAATTAAGAGAGAAGAGTATTATATTGATGTATCATAATTATAATGAGTTTGTCAGATTCATATCGAACAATACTGGTGGCAATAGATGGCTCAAAGACGTCATTCTTTGCAGCTGATTACGCCATAGACTTGGCGCAAAAATATAAAGCTCAACTCATTATTCTTCATGTTTTATATCTGCGTACGTTGAAGCAAATCTCATCATCATTTATCACTGCGCCTACATTTGGATTAGAAGAGACACAGAAACTAAAAGCAAGAGCAAGGAAATGGATGGAGAAGATTGAGAAAAAGGCTAAGACCAGAGGCCTGGTTTCCAGAACAGAAATCATCGAACAAACAACATCAATTGTAGGAGCTATTATCGAATTTGCTGAAGGTAAAAATGTGGATCTGATTGTAGTCGGTACTAGAGGCAAAACAGGTTTTAGTAGGTTTTTGCTCGGAAGTGTAGCGCAAGGAGTTGTGGTCTATGCGCATTGTCCTGTGCTGGTGGTAAAATAAGACGACCTCGAGATTAATTGATAATTATACTGTTCTCCAGCAATTTTATGAACCGCCCAAAAGAAGATCCAAACTATTATGCCAGTTAACTTGTAAAGTCAATCTGATCGGATATCAAATATTAGAAGAGTTTCATATACTTTCGTGCGAGCCTGAAATGTTCCTTTGCTTCCTTTGTGTATTTTGATTTCTGATTTCTGTTATCTAACTGAACAGCTCTAAATAATGATACCTTGGCTCTAACACACGCCTTGTAACACATTATAAAGTATATGATGTTTATTAAAGTGGTATCATTACTTTTATTAATATAACTTGAGATAAAATAAGATTGTAGGTCCTCTCTTTGGTGATAATGGATATCCATTGCTAGATGTGCCACATCCTCCGCAATGTCTGCATACCTTAATGAATCGTTAAATTCTATTCTGTCATACATATAGAATTTTCCTTCCATAAAGAAAATATTTTTCAAATAAAGATCACCATGAATATCACGAATCCTAGATCGTCCAATACGTTCATCAAATAGAACATAATTATTCTTGACAAAAAGATTTAGTTTATCTTCAAACATGGTATCTACTTTTGTAAACTTAGAAAGGGTTCTAAAATTTTCTTTAATTTTTGCCTTCATAATTTGCGGTTTGCCGTAATTCGAAATGGTGTTATTCGTGTTTGTTAGATTATGAAACTTCACAAGTTTGTCAATTAACAGGTCTAAAATATGATTGTTAACTTTGTGGACTTTTAAGAGATTGTCCATTCGAAATCTCTGAGGAATCTCTCTCATTTTGACTGCAAATTCTAGAGCTGTGCCTGCCTCATCTAGATTTACCAATTTATAGTAATCATGGATTTTTACAATTTTTACTACACCTTGATACATTTGCCCACAAAGTTTTTTGTTTAACATAACTTCTTTTTGGCAAAACTTTTTTCTGAGTTCAAGCTTGGAAAAATCGAGTACATTTCCAAATCTCACTTCTTTTTTTATCTTATAGGCAACTCGTCCAGTAAGAAGAATCCAAGATATGTGAGTTTCCATAATCTTTACGCGCCAAATGGTATGTGGGTAACCATTTTCTTTTTTCAAACTAGCAACTAGATCTTCTTGCCGTAGTTTCATCTCTTATCTATAAATGTCAGGTTTTATTGGTTTATGTTGGTTGTGACTAAGACTTATATTTTAGATATCAGTATCAAAATTGTAAAGGAACAGTGAACTTTATCGGAGCTAACAGCTAAAAAATATTTATATTCTGACGTTGGTCAAATTCAAGTGAAATTGAGTTATTGCCAATCATAATTATGCTTTGCGGATTACCAGGAGTTGGTAAAACTACTCTGGCCAGACAGCTCGCACCACTGATCAATGGGGTTGTTTTATCTACAGATAAAATAAGAAAGGAGCTATTTCACAAACCAAAATATCGACATCAAGAAAAAAAATTAGTTTACAATGTATTAATACTTTTAGCCAAATACCTCTATATTGCAGGCATTAACTGTATTCTTGATGCTACGTTTTTAAAACAAAAGTCACGACAGCAAGTACGAAACAAGTTGGGAAAGAATACTAAACAAATTTACATTATTGAATGTGTCTGTCCTGAAGATATTGTAATGGCTCGGCTTAAATCAAGAAAGCTAGACTATTCAGATGCTGATTTTTCAGTTTATAGAAAGATGAAAGCTATGTATGAACCCGTTAATGAAAAACACATAACAATTGATACAAGTAGATTCTCAGGTGTACAAATGAAAGAACTTGCATTGAAGTTATTGGACAGAAACTAATGAAAGGTATTACGATGTTGCTAATTTATCCAGAAGCTCCCACAAATTGAATATTATCAGATGAATATTCCTCATGATTCACGTAACTCAAAAAACGTCCAATAAAGTTCTCAAATTTGTGCTAAAATTAGACTAGTTGATCGACTTAACCGATCCAGGTGAACAGATTGGGAACATTAATTGGATGAAAGGTAAATGATCAATGCAGTTGCTTCGTGTGTACTACTTTTGTTCTTCTATCTCTTGCGATCATAAGAGCACATAGAATTATGAAGGCTATTTGAAGCACTTCTATCGTTACTCCTATTGAATTTACAGGAAGGCCCCTTCCAGTTATTGGAATGTTTGGATATCTTGTAATTGTCCAAATGATGATGAGGATTATAGTACCACCTATACCGACATAGTTCCATATCTTTCCCCAAATTCTTACTATTGGGAGTGTCCAGAATATCTGCCCAATGCCAGCAACTAAGAAGATACCTACTGGCAGATTAAAGCCTATAAAATTTGAGGCCAGCGACAGGTGCAATATTCCTGCAATCAGGGTACATGCTCCCGCAGCATAAATCAGTATCTTTATAGACACCAACCAATTATTGTAAAGAACTAGTATATATAGAAAGAATTACTGTCGTTGTAATTTGCATTTTTTAAGAAATGTTGGTAAACTCAGATTAAATGCACACTTTAGATTTTACTAACTATATTTCATCAAATCTCCGTTGTTCCTTGAACTGAGGTGTCAATGTTATACCGATAGTAATTTTGCATTACTATAATTTCTTTATCTCCCATAAAAAGCTAATACACATTTATACCTTAATAATGGATTGACTCCGAAAAGCATCTACTGTTGCACTGCATATAATAAATATAGATGCATCATGTTACTCATTCAAGTATTCCACCTATGTTCAACTTCTACCGTAATTAAATATATATCGTTACTACAATAAGTGTACATTAAAATGTCAGAGATAGTCTTTTCAAATATGTACCTATTACTAAAATATGATCGATTACATTAATAAATGAACGCTATTAGTACATGGGACCATGCTTAAAATTATTAAAAAAGAAGCGTGGAGTGAGTGTTGTAAACATATATACGATTTGATGTATTATACTGTATGACTAAAGCTAAAAGATCCTCAACTAAAGGCTCTAAAGTTGACATAGCTTTATCTGCCAGAACGAAAAAGGCGATAGATTCACTACCTGAGCACGCTCAACATATTTTTAAAAAAGCACACGCAAATGCAATAAAACAATATCAAAATCCTGAAAAGAGACGTGGTGGTAAGAGTCAAACCGCTGAGGAAGTAGCGCACAAAGCAGCTTGGGCTGCGGTTAAGCTTAAAT
>VBPX01000071.1 GCA_005877075.1 Nitrososphaerota archaeon
GTAACAATCTGGTATATTCTTATCGTTGGAATGTATAGGCTTTTTTCAACCTTATCATCATCAACGCCCTTGACACCAAAAATCTTTTGAATTATTATACCGGTGTTTAGCTTATTGTGGTTCACTTTAATTTTCTGAAATTTCCCAATGACCCAATCCGATATAATTTCATCTTTCGCATCATTTGAAATCTTAGCGTTTTTAAAACTATCAAAAGTATATCTTAATCCAATTCGGCTATCCTTCTTACTATTCTTACTGATAAATGGGCCAATGTATATTCTAGAGTAATGTTCTAATGTGTCTAACCATATGTGAATATCATTTACTTCGTTATCTTCATAGTATATTTTTGGTGCAACTAGTAATTCATGTTTGATGGCTTGTTCCATTTCTTTTTCTTTTAGCGATTTTCTCTGTGCTTCCCTCTTATCAATTGGCCTTAAATTTGAGATTTTTTTCTCTTCTTTATTTTCAACCATTTACTTACTTATCACGTCCATTGGTGCAATTTGTATATTCTCTTTGTCACATCTTTGTTTAGTTTCTTAATTCTCGGAGAGGAGAGGGAACTAACAAATAATGTATTTACGAGAGGAATTCCATAGGGAGCCGATTGCTGCCATTATGACACCACGTAACCCTATAATGCCAACATATCTTGCAATGTCTCTTTTTTTACGCCCATCGATTAATTAACAAACCATAGGTAATGTTATATCTTTAGTTTCCGGCCTTCTTGAAGTTATATTTCGTAAATCTTGTTTCACCACAACGACATCAAGTATTGGATAAGAAAGTTCTATTAAAATCTGAGGTTTGCCATATTAATCAATAAGGTTACAAATTTAACAAATGAATAAGTCGGCTATCTTCTTGGTCCTTATAGTTATAACAATCACTTCTTTGCATCTGTTGAATGTATGTATTCGGTTCACTCATGCCACACTTACAGAAAACGGAACATGCACTAATGTAACTAAAGGGCCTAATCAAGTTATAAATAGAAATCGAATTAACGAGGAATATTTTAAGAATTTGACAACAGATAATAGACAATTAGCAGAGCTAATCTGTCAAAATATGCTAAATGAAACTGCAAAGTAGATCCGGCTATAATAAAAGGCGGTCTTCTATACCCACTGCAGATAAAATGTGTAAAATTCTGTTTCTTTTAATTCAGATAACAAAACATGCAATTTTACTAAAAGCCAGAAAACCATTGCGCCATGTGTGTTAGAGAAGCTGAAAAAATGGTATTATTACAAAATAGAAGGGGCCGTATTAGCAGAAAGGTACAGCGATCAATGTCTTCTCTCCGGAGCTTACAAACAAATCCTTTAGCTTCATTTCGTTCATTAATTTACTACCTATAATTCATTTGTAGTAGGTAAAATATGTACGTGGATGGACAATAATATTTGCTTTTTGAGTTATAGTTCCTTAAGTAATTTCGTTCTATGAAAATTCTAGTTGCTTGTATAATCCAATAAAGTTTTTTGCTTAGCCTTGCGGTAACTAGCTTGTTCATCAGGAAATTGCATTTCAGTAATATTCTCAATTTCCTTTTGCATTCCCCATTCTACAGAAGGAAGGCCTCTCATGACTCTAAACATATTGGCGGTTGCAGCTCCAAATCCAGCATAGTGATTATTGGCTGCCACAATACCAGCCCTGACGCTTTTCTCATTTTCTTGAGTTGCTCTAAATTTATCCGACCAATATTCCATTTCCTGTGCTCTGTCCTTTTGTATTTTTCCAAATTCGTTTTCTTTAATGCTTCGATCTCCAATCAACCTAAGATATAGAAGGTCAGATGTTACTATGGGCGGAGATTGTATCCTGTCCAGTTGATTCCATACCAGGCAAATGTTATTGTTTGAAAAGAAATTGTAAGCTAAATCTGAAAACCACGATGGATGTCTTACTTCCACTGCATATCTAAATCTATCATCAAAAAAAAAGTCATATTGTTTTAAAGCTTCCAATCCTTCTGTAATCTTTACGTAAGGAGGAAATTGTATTAATAGCGCAAGTAACTTGTCCTTAAGAGGCTTCATGGCATCATAAAATAATGATAACTCCCTTTCTACGTCCTTGAATTTTTTATCATGTGTTATCACTTTGGGAAATTTGGCACTAAATCTAAAATCGGCTGGTGTTTTTCTAGCCCAGTTTTTAACCATAAATTGATTTGGAATTCTATAAAATGTAGAGTCAATTTCTACATAGTTGAAAATTTGAGAATAGTATGATAGCCACTGCTTATTCTCTAGATTGGACGGATAAAACGGCCCCTGCCATGTAGTATAACTCCATCCTGAGCATCCTATGTAAAGCTGCAACAACTAATTTATGGTCAATGTACAATAAATTGATTCGTAACTTATTTTGGATTAAATTCCGAGTAATTGGACTTACAATGTAGTGAATCGCGCCCTCCCTCTCTCAAGGTAGCTCCTGAATTAAATAGACTAGAACCTGCTAGAGTTAAGCTCCATGTCAGAACTCATTTCACAAAATTTAGAGAATAATATCTGTACTCAACCAGAGCATTTGACAAACCTTAAGACAGCTTATGATTACCTTAATCGGCTTTCATTTACAATTAATGGTACGTGCAATAAAACCGTAGAATTACTTGCTGGCGATGCGGTATGCCTTCTGGGTGATTCTAGGATGATAAATCTCATGTTGACAAAGATAGCTATTCATTCTTTATTGCCAAAAAAGTATGGCGGTTTTAGTAGGAATTCAAAGGTCTTCATTCTGGACGCTGGTAATTGTACCGACGTATATCAGTTTGTAGATTTTATGAAACAATATGGATTGGATACCAAAAAGACGCTAAGGAAAATAATGGTCTCAAGAGTATTTACCGTGTATCAGCTTACACATTTTTTAAAATACGAGTTGTCCAAAGCTATTCGTGAATATAAATCCAATATGGTAATCATTCCAGATTTACTATCAATGTTCATTCAAGAACCAGACATTAACATTGGGGAAGTAGAGTTCCTATTAACAGAAATCACGGAAGCACTTAAAGAAATACCTGTCAACAACAAAGTTTTATTGATAAGCTCAATTTCACTAGACGACAAATTATGTCAATCAGTTCTTACTCTAGGAAACAAAGTGTTTGGTATCTTTAACAAGTGTATAGAAGTTGACAAGAATAAAACAAATGATAAATTTGAAGTACTAATTCAGGGAAAACAAGGTATAGAATATGTTACAGTTAAGAAATACATGTCTCTATCTTCTCAAGATATATTGACAGTTACAAGAAGATGAATGATTACCATGGGTAGAACATTACCATCGTTCAGATTAGCATGTATGGCAGAGGAATTGAAGTGGCGCGGTTTTCGCTCTAACCTCGATAAGGATGATAGAGCAAAATTTGATGAGATGTTCTCAACTTCACGTCTATATAATAGTGCCTGCTCAAATTCCGCTAGACCTATTGTAATACATTGTATACTGATGTCAATTATACTTCATCACTTTAAACAATTAATGGGATTAATGAAGAAAAATAGCAGTAACATTGTAGATAATAAGCAGTATCAAACAAACAGGTTAGATAATTAAAGATGACGTTGTTTCCAGATGAAGATACATTAACACAAGAAATTGAGTCATGGAGAGGATTTGCTGATGCTTTGCGAGAAGAAGACAGAGTGCTTTTTTTACACATGCTGAACGAATGTTATCAGTATATAAATTCTATTAATTCAAAAGGAGACTATTTTTCAACCGAATCGCTGCTGATGAGTTTAGTTTTTGCGCAACACAAGATAATTAATTGGTTAATTAACAGGAACCTCAAATGATTAGCAAGACTGACGAAACCTGAGTAATGAGAATAAGAATATGATTTCAGGTTGGTTGTTCGATGCGTATGCGAAGAACAATAAGATGGTCTTTTGGATAAAACAGAAGAATGGTAAGACAACAAGATTAGAAGGGGAATGGTCTCATCCAATCTATGTAGCAGCAGATGATAAATCACTATTCAAGACAATTATAGAGAACGAAATTATTTCTGGTTTTGTATCCAGCCATCAAGTCTTGCCAAAATATGAAAGCTTAACTGACTCCAGTGAATCATTGGTACTACAGTTAAGACTAAAAGACTCTAATAAAGCGGTTAAACTTGCATCAGAAATTGAAAAAATGTTCAGGTTTGGACAAATTAGAATATATAATGTTGATGTTCTGCCAGCTCAAACGTATTTCTACGAGCAAGACATATTTCCACTTGCCTACTGTCAAATTTATGATAAATCATCTATAAAGTGGAATATCAAAGATGATGTATGGTCAACCGATTATGAGTTACCAATATTTAGTAATGTTCATCTGAGGGTATTTCCCAAAATAGATGAAGGCAAGATACCAAGGTATACAGATAGGATTGGCCACATCGAAATTCAAAACTATATGACGGGCGAAACTGTCGAAATAGAAGAAGAGTCAGAAGCTGATATTTTTGGCAGGCTTATGAAAGAAATAGCAGATATAAATCCAGATTTTATGCTTACAGATGACGGGGATTCTTTTACATTTCCCTATTTGATTGAAAGAGCCAACCATAATTCTATAAATTTAGAATTAGGTAAAGAAAAGAGCCCCTTAATTAAGCCACGAAAAGAAGGCACTTCATATTTTTCATATGGTAGAATCTTTTTCAAACCTTCAACTATAAAGCTACCAGGAAGAATACACATCGATACAGATAATTCATTTATAATAGCAGAATCCGGATTACAAGGCTTATATGAACTAGCAAGAATTTGTAGAATGCCTTTTCATACAGCTTCTAGAGCCAGTATAGGAAAATGCATGAGTAGTCTACAGTTTTACTATGCCACAAAGCAAAATGTTCTCATTCCATGGAAACCAACACTGTCCGAACATCCAAAGAATTTAGAAGAGTTAATAATAGCTGACCGCGGCGGTATGATTTTAGAACCTAGGATAAGAGTTCATGAAAAAGTTGCAGAGCTAGACTTTGTTTCTCTATATCCTTCAATAATGCAGAAAATGAACATATCAGCTGAGACCGTCTTGTGTCGGTGCTGTCTTGATTCGAAGTTAAGAGTTCCCCAGTTAGATAGCTATTACAGATGTGAAAAAAGAAGAGGACTGGTGCCAAAGGCCCTTGAGATTCTTCTAACTAAGAGGAAAATCTATAAAAAACTGAGAAATTCTGTCTCGGACATAAAACTAAAAAAGATTTATGATTCAAGACAAACTGCCCTCAAATGGGTGCTGGTAACAAGTTTTGGATATCTTGGTTTTAATAATGCAAAATTCGGCAGGATTGATGCTCATATTGCAGTCTGTGCTTTTGATAGAGAAATCTTAATACGTACAATGAGAACAGCAGAGTGGAATGAATTTGAAGTTCTCCATGCTATTGTGGATTCAATTTGGGTACAAAAAAAAGACAGACATACAAATCTAAGTCAAAATAATTATGAACGGCTGAAAGATGAGATAGAGACAGAAACTGGCTTTGATATTTCATTAGAGGGCGTATACAAGTGGATTGCATTTGTTCCTTCAAAAGATAATGATATTGTTGGAGTTCCTAATAGATATTTTGGGGTCTTTGAGGATGGGACACTCAAGTTAAGGGGCATTGAAGCAAGGAGACATGATTGCCCTGTTTTCTTCTCTAACTATCAACAAATAATTTTGAATATGTTAGCAGAGACTGATACTGTCAATGATGTAATAACAATGTTTCCAAAAATACAGGATGTGTTTGGAAAACATTTGAAGCTATTGAAAGAAAGAAGAGTTTCACTTAATGAATTAGTATTTACAAAACGGACCTCCAAAAATTATGACGAATACCAAGATAGAAACACCGTAGAGAACAACGCGATATTGAATTTGCATGGAAAAGGCAAGTCTCTTAGAGCCGGAGAAATCTTAAAATATATAATTATCGACTATTACCGTAGCAATTCTAAAAAAAGGAGTATTCCCATAGAGCTTGCAAACTCTCGTACAAAATATGATGTTAAAAGATATTGTGAAATACTAAAAGAAGTCACTAGTACAGTAACAGGACCATTCGGGTTAATGCTAAAAAATGAACCTGCAATGTAAATTATTATTGCTTTAAGCTTTTATCTAGCGTCAATTGGCTCGAAGTTTCGGTAAAATAATTTCGAGCATGTTCCAATGCTGCTTTTTCCTTCCCTGATAAAACTGTGCCTAACATTTCTTTGAACTCTAGTGCATTCACAACAGCTCTTGCTCCATAATGATT
>VBPX01000072.1 GCA_005877075.1 Nitrososphaerota archaeon
ATCAAAAATTGGACTGCTAAGTTCACCTCAGTAATTCTCTCAGTAATGATCCAAAAAACAAAAATTGAGTCAAGCAAAATATAAAAACTGGCGGACAATTGAAACGATGGTATCCATAAAAAGAAGGAGTTGACGTTTTAATATATTACTCAACGAATTACAAAACAACTGCCTCCGGATATGGAGAAAGGAGGTGTATCTGAGGATGATGCATGCGGTCATCATACATACGGTCCTCCGATTCCAAAATCCGTATTGAACTCTCATCGTACACAAAAGATAATAGCATTTTGAAAGATTCTTACTGAACAAGAACGGTTGCTAAATGGACTAAGTTAACGAATGGAAATTGATACTAAAGAGGTGATTAAAATGCTAGGTCGAGCCGTCGGTACCCACGACGCTACCGGTTCTAGAAAAGGGTTCTGTACTTATTCTAGTAAAAGCTAAGATTCAAACTTTTCTAGTTCATAGTAATAGATGACTGTAGTTTTATATCAAATTTTAAAGAGAAACGTTAGGAGGCATATAATTTGCTATTGTAGACCCATGGTGATGTACCATCAGCCATTCATTATTGTTTTTGTTGTTATTGATATTCTGTTTTTCGAAGATATTTGTAGCAATTACACCCATCCTAATACTATTTTTATCAGCTATAACAGTATCAATATTTTCTAAACAAATAACTATTGCCATATTTTCAAATGCTTTTATCTTCATATTTGTAATAAAGAACTTTATCGTCTTAGTATTTTCAAATATTCTTAGCCAACTTTCCCTTATCGCTGTCCAACTGGTAAATATCTCCCAACCAGGATGTATACAGGTAATATCATCGCTATGTTTCCAGGCCTCCTCCATTTTTTCAATAGATAAGGTTTCAAATGCTTTATAGAATCTCGTATTACTATCCTCTATAGTTTGTTCAACGCCTTTTTCTTCATCCATTAGCAATTATCATATAGTTTTATCGATTTAAAAACAATGATTTACTTGATCGATTTGGGTTGAGTCTTAATCGTTCAATACAGGATAAACATATGTATTGGGATTTTTGTGGAAGTGAGAGACATTTGTAGATCATAGAAAATGCTAAATCGTAGTATACTATAAAACAGCTCGAAAATGTCAGCTGAACAATCTTCATTTATTTCGTTTGATAGGGTAGTTAACCAAGGAGGTTCTGCTGGATTCCTTGCGCTTGGAATTACACTCGCGATCTTTGGAATAATCTTTGGATTTTTATTGAATGGTATGGAAATTTTCATAATCACTACTATACTTGGAATAATATCGATCGTAGCGTCGTTCCTTTTTATAATAAAACAGTATGAGCGATCTATTATTCTTAGAGTTGGAAAATATAATAGACAAGTCGGTCCTGGATTGCGTACCAGAATCCCTTTCATTGAAAATGCCTTAGTGGTTGACATCCGAGAAAAGGTAAGGGAGTTCACAGCAGAGAGAATGCTTACCAAGGATAATGTGCCAGTGACAATTGATGCAATTTTGAGGTACAAAATAATCGAAGATAGAGCGAAGGATGCTATACTAAATGTAGAGAACTTTAATGAAATGATAAAGCAGGTCTCTCAGACGACTTTGAGAAATAATATAGGCTCATCCTTGTTTCAGGATATCTTATCAAAGAGGGAAGAAATCAACCACCATATAAAATCGATTATTTCGCAAGAAGCTGGGGGTTGGGGTATCGAGGTTACAGGAGTTGAGGTACGTCAAGTAATCATTCCGAAAGAGTTGGAAGCAGCGATGTCGATGCAGGCTCAAGCCGAGCGTGAAAAAAGCGCAAGAGTAACTTATGGTGAGTCTGAAATCTTAGTAGCAAAAAAATTTGAAGAGGCGTCAGCTGTTTATTTAGATAACCCAGTTGCTTACGCTTTAAGACAGTCCAACATGCTTTATGAATCAATCAAGGTTCAAGGTAATACGATAGTTATGATTCCCTCAGAAAGTCTAAATTCGATGGGCTTTGGAAATCTTGCAACGACAGTTGCATATTTGGAAAATACAAAGAAAGCTGCCAAGGATAGTCAGAAGGCAACAGATGCATCATCGGCAGTCAACACTAATGATTCGAACCCGTCATAACCTCAAGATTCATGTTATGACGATGAATGAAAATTGATACTAAAGAGCTGTATTAAATTCGTAGGTCTGGATCCGGAGGGATTAGTCTGATTTTTCATATGGATCTAACTATTTCGAGTACATTTATCTCATCAATATTCTAATGAGTTTTCTTATGAGACTGTTTATGATTCGTTGTGTCGGGCCCATTAATATACTATATTTCTATACTTAGAGGATATAATGTAGCATGCCATGACGTATAGCTCCATCCGCTACGATCTATGTAAGCATAAACCAGATTAGTTTATAATCGAACGTGCAATGATTCTGTTTCTGTAAATTTCACAAAAAATACTACAAGTCTTCGGATATTCTTATAATTTCTCGAATTTTCACGGAGATACTCATAAAAGCCATGATTTAATTAGAATTATTATATATTTATAAGCAAGTGTGCTTCATAGAATCGATGTTTAGGGCTAAGAATCATTCGCGTGATAGGAGGTTGTTAGTTTTAATTGTCTGCTAAGAATAGGTTTGTGTCTATAGTAGATGATGAGTTAGATATTACAGTGCTTTTTCGAGAAGTCTTGCAAGCAATTGAAGGTATATCGATATTTACATTTACTGACTCTATTTTAGCGATCGAACATTTTACGACTAATAAAACCGATTATGTCCTAGTAATTTCTGATCTAAAAATGCAAGGATTAAACGGAATGGACTTACTAAAAAAAGTAAAAAAAGTGAATCCATCCGTAAGAACGATACTAATGACAGCATTTGAAATTGAAGATAAATTGCTTCAACAATACTTCAAGGACAAAAATATAAATGCTTTTCTTAAGAAGCCAATAGAAATAAAAGATTTGCTTTTAGAAGTGGACAAACAATTAGATACTTACGACATGCAAAAACAAAGATCTTTCATAAAAATTAAATGAACGCTCACTATAACAAAAAAAATCCACAAGTGCTTGAAAATGATTTATAGTATAGTTTACAGTTCCAAATATTTGTACTTTGAGACTGGTTAGTTTATAGCTGCGTTGCTAATCGGGCACCCAGCAACCGCCAGTCTTTAAATTAAAAGTAACCAATTTTTACAGACAGAAATAAATCCTATTGAAATTTCTACCTATATCGTTTATTATTTATTGATTAAATTGCTATATATTTAATACAACTGGTCTAGCCAACAGGACCGTTTTTAGCCAATCAATCTTGCACTCAAGTATCCTTCCAACCAGTTTCCAAATAATGGAATTGGATAATATACAAGTTTATGAAACTCTCAAAGACTTCAATTAAGAGAAATAATGAAATTTGATAAAAAAAATTTAGAGTTTGGATAGAAAACAAATTTACTAATTCATAAATTCTTATAACCTTCTTCGCAAGCCGTTTTATAGTTTGTAGTGCCTGTAATTGTAACGCCTACAACACAAAACAATTGGTGGGGTTGTTTCTTGATTATACAATCAAATTAACTTCCTCCAATCAATTGTTAATTTTTACTTCCTTAACTCCATTGCAATGGTGTTTGAAAAGAGGATGTGAAAGTAAAAAATAAAAAATTTAGACAGGGCAAATCCATATTTTTCTCTATGTCTCTAATCGTCTTGGATCTTAGTGTTCGTGTCTCATAACTGGGTAGATTCCAACTTCCATTGAGAAATATTTAATAAGACAGGTGCTAGAAGTCGAGTATTTGGTAATTAAAACCATACCTATACAAAATCCATTTGACATAGAATATAATCCACACAAAAAACAAATGTATGTTGTCAGTTTCAATAGTGTTTATGTTATCGATACGTCTGATACAACTGTAGTTGATGTTTTGCCCAATCCTTCTCCTACTCAGAGTGGGATTGAAGGGATAGCATATAATCCCAAGAAAAAACTCATATACATTATTCATACTGGACAGGTTTTTCCACCTAGTAAAGTTTTTTTTGATACTGTATCTGTCTTCAGAACATCTGATAATACGAAAGTTGGTACCATCACACTTGATGCTAACCATAACGCTATGGATTTGATATATAGTCCACACAAAAAACGCATGTATGTACTTCATAGGTCGGTAAGTTCTGCTGATACAGATAAGGTACTAGTCATAAGGACTTCAGATAATACTGTAGTTGATAGTATGCATCTTGCTGGTCATAATTGTTATGATATTATTTACAATCCGCAAAAAAAACAAATCTATGTAACTGACGCTAACACCAATACAGTATCTGTAATTAAAACATCAGATAACACTTTAGTTAATACTTTATCTGTTGGAAATCAACCAGATGGAATGGCTTACAGTCCTCAGAATAAGAAGTTATACGTTGCCAATCATGGAGATAATACGGTAACGGTGATCAGGACAACTAACAATTCCGTAATTTATAATATTCCTGTAGGTAACGGGCCTGAGAAGATAGAATATAATCATCACAAGAAATGCGTCTACGTGACGAATCAATCAGGAGGTACTATTTCCGTTATAAAGACATCTAACGACAGTGTAGTTAAAACCATTCCAGTGGGAGTTGGACCATTTGATATAGCATATAATCCTCACAAAAAAGAAATGTATGTAACTCATCCTTCGACCAGTCCAGGTATCGATGGGTTTGTATCTGTTATTAGTAAGGATGACCTATAATCCACCGATGTATATCTATTCCCGTTAATCGTAATATAATGATTAGTATCAAAAATAAATCAATTTTTTACGAGAGAGCTAAGGGGATTCATACAAAGAAAATAGAGTTCAATGGGTTAGACGTGTAGGAATTAGAGCAAGAGAAACAAACAATATCATAGAACGCGCCCATTCAACGCTTAAAACCCGCTCTAGAGTATTTCGTGGATTGAAGAATGATAAATCCTCACGGGAATTACTAGATGGTTACATAACGAATTACAATTTCTGTAGAAAGCATTCTTCAATAAAGACTACTCCAGCCCAATCCGCTGGTCTGACCCTTGAAAGATGGAACGAACTTATCCGACAATCACAAACCTATAAAACTAATCAAGAATTGAAGGTGATTCAAAAATGAGAAGAACATTAGTATCATTACCTGATGGTGCTTGGGATGCAATTGACAAAGAATTAAGACCTCAATTAGGTAACGCAGATTCAGAAATCATTCGTAATATCGTGTTAGCATATTTGATAGAAAAAGCTACATGTTAAAGTCTAAACGAAAGAAAGAACATACTGGTAACGAACAAATTGCTGCGGAATTAGATATCCATGATGTAATGATTTCTAGTTTAGCCGAAATCCTAGAAGAAAAAGGACAACTAAATCATGATGAATGGGAAAGAAGAGTACAAAAGAAATTACATAAATGATACTATTGTTGAGGATGTCGTCTAGTTCTACTATCAACTTCTTCTGGTGACGGAATATTTCCAAATACCTGCTCATATTGAGAAATTCTATCACCTAGCCATTTGTGTATCGCCTTCATTTGTGAAGGATTAATGATCATATTGAATTCTACAGTCCTTTTAACGTACATTCTAGATGTAGCAGGGATTGCTGCTGCTATTGCCTTATCAATTCTTCTTTCTTCAGAGTAAATAATTGCCTCTGCCCCACCAGGAATTATGCCTCCAAAAATCCCAGCAACATTTACAGTTCTATATTGCTCAGAATACGTGCTTTGATAGTCAACATCTGACATAACTACATAATCATTTTACGACTATATTTGTTATATGGTATTTCCAAAAATAGTTTATATAAACAACGAACGTACTATAATATACAATGGCATACCAACCTCCAATGCCATATTGGCAAGAAATGGAAAAAGATCAGACTTCTTTGCACTTATCTTTCACATATGGTCCACTAGATTCGGCGTACCTGAGAATATTCAATCAATTGTATATTATTAATCAGACCACCTCGCAAGAGGAATTTGAGCCATCCGAAGAGGAGATTAGAGTTTTTGAAAGTATACAACAAGGGAAGGAAAAAATGACTCGACAAAGTGCAGAAGAACTACTCAAAGAATTAAAAGATATGACTGATGAGTAGTCCACGATATAAATGGACTTTCTCTAAATCAGAGACTTTTGAAAAATGTATTCAAAAATCCAAGATTGAAGGTAACACCAGTCATTTTAAGAAATTAGGCGAAGTGCTAGACAATCTGGCA